>CAZTML010000121.1:0-5462 GCA_964614935.1 uncultured Clostridia bacterium
ATTCCGGTGAATTTAACCACATGATTTAATATTTCAAAATTGTATTGTTTTTCTACTATTTCTTCTAAGGAGTTCATAAGGTCTTCTTTAACCTCTATGATTGTGCCACATTGATTGCACACTAAATGATGATGCTGATGAACTTCAGTGTCATTAGGTGATAATATCTCATATCTTTGGTATCCATCATCGAAATTATGCTTATAAACCAACCCTATTTCTTCAAATAAAAGAAGGGTTCTGTAAATGGTTGCTATTCCAACTTTAGGGTACCTATCTTTAATTAAATCGTAAATTTCTTCTGTAGATAAATGCTTATCTTTATTTTCAGATAGAACTTCATATAGGATTTTTCTTTGAATAGTTGTTTTATAACCATTTTTTTCAAGCAAATTTCTTAAATCGTCCGACATTGTATACCCCCTGAGCTATATCAAATCATCAGCTATTCCTTCATACATTTCCTGTACTTCTTTAATTTCATCTTCATCTTCAACTTGAATAAGCACAATACTTCCATCATCAGCTTCTTCAACATAGTAAACCATACCCTCTTCAGAGTCTATCTTATGAAGAACTGCATATAAAATATCGTCCATATGAAAAGTAGCTTCTACAATTAGCTTTTCTAACTCACCTTGGTCATTAATTAATTCAATAATATTATCTTCCATATAGTCTCCTTGTAGTCTCCTTTTTTTATTTTACACGCTGCATATAACCTGACAGAATATGAACTGCTGCTAATTTGTCGATAACTTCTTTTCTTTTTTTCCTTTTAACATCTGCTTCTATTAACATTCTTTCCGATATGGTTGTGGTAAACCTTTCGTCCTCAAGTTCTATAGGCAAATCAAAGCGCTTTTTTAATCTTTCAACAAAAGAAAGTACCTTTTCTCCCTGTATTCCAATAGTTCCATCCAACATTTTTGGGATGCCAACTATTAGTTTTGTAACTTGATATTCGTCGATTAATTTATTAAGTTCATTTAAATCGTTTTTTATATTGCTTCTTTTTATTGTTGTAACTCCTTGTGCAGTAATCATCAATAAATCACTTACAGCTACTCCAATAGTTTTATCGCCCACATCCAAGCCCATTAATCTGTCCATAGAAACCTCACACAATTTTGATATAAAAATCCGTGCATTCACCTGCGCAATAGCTACATAAAACACACTTTTCCATATCGACCTGACACTTGCCGTCAACTATTTGAAGTGCATTTTGTTTGCATTTTTTCGCGCATTTTCCGCATCCAACACACCACTCTTCTATTACGAGAGAGCGTTTCTGATTTCTTATTTTATTTTTTATATTGTTATTTAATTCATTGTTTTCTAAATAAGAGATATTTGCATCTATTTCTTCAATAGTGCTCATACCTACTGCTATGGAATCCACAAAATCTAAGCTGTTAACATTTTTAAATGCCTTTTCAGCTTCATTTATTAAGTGACCTCCACCGTAAATTTTCATTGCCATTATGAATTTATTACCTTCCTTTGCCCTTTTTACGGCTTGTGCCATATCATCAAAGGTCCCGTCCTGAATACCGATACCCTTATAATTAAACAAAGGAAATAAAAATTCTATTTCTTTAAATTCAAGTGAATCTCTCACCGCTTCCACCCTATGAGTGGAAATCCCAAAATACTTAATTATACCTTCTTCCCTATACTTCATGAAGCGTTCGACTGCTTTATAGTGTCCTTTAAAATTGTTTCCGTTATCCTGTTCATGAAGCATAAAGACATCGATATAATCTGTGTTCATTTCTTTCAAGGCCTTATTGATACTATATTCTGCTGTTTTCTCGTCATATGCATAACTTTTCGAAGCTATGATTAGTTTATCCCTGTCTTTGTCTTTTATGAATTCTTTTAATATATTATAGTTATCATAAAGCTCAGCTGTATCAAGAAAGTTTATCCCTTTTTCGTATGCGTAGTTTAGTAGTTTTACCTTGTTTTCAACAGTATCGAAGTTTTGTAGATTGCTTAATGAAAGGGTTCCGTAACACAGCTTTGATACATTTTCTATTTCAAATAAATTTATATATTCCATGTTTATACTTCTGTTAGAAATTAATAACAATTAGAGGGCTTTGCCCTCTAATTTTTTAAGTACGGGGACATTCCTCTAAAGCCATCCCTCAAAGTCTATCCCTACTTTAGAGGTGTGCCCCCCTTCATTTACATGTCTATTACATCTAAGTAAACATCTAAAATTTCTTCTAACAGCTCATCTCTTTCTATTTTTCGTATTAAAGATCTCGCATTGTTATGATTAGTTATATAAGTTGGATCACCGGATAAGATATATCCTATGAGCTGGTTGTTAGGATTGTATCCCTTTTCTTTCAGCGACTGATAAACCTGAAAAATTATTTCCCTAGCTTCATTTAGTGAATCCATCTCGTAATCAAATTTCGCGGTATTATTAACATTATCCATAAAACCACCCCTTTAATATCTATTAGTTTACTACAACTTTGCAATAAAATCAATTAATATTATTCTATCCCTATGATTACGCAGTCTTGCCGGTTACTGTTCACTCATTATATAAAAAGTGCACCAGGCCGTGTCATTCTGAACCGAAGGTGAAGAATCTCATCTTTTAGAACATTAGATCCTTCGCTAACATAGGATGACAGACCCAGTTGGGTCTGAACGGTAACTCTCGCTACACAATTAGTGCATCTTTGTTATCATTTTCTTAACTTCATTGATTGCTTCGTCTATTTTCTCAGGATTTTTTCCACCTGCTTGCGCGAAGTCAGGTCTTCCTCCTCCGCCTCCGCCGGCAATAAGTGCAGCACTTTTAACCATATTACCTGAGTGTAATCCCTTTTGTACCAAATCATTAGTAACAGTGGCTACAAATAATACCTTGTCACCTAAATCCGAAGCTATAATAACAGCACAAGATTCGTTTTTATCCTTTATTTTGTCGGCAATTTCTCTTAATGAACTTGCGTCCTTATCTTTTAACTTAAGAGCAAAGAATTTAATACCATTAATTTCTTCATATTTATCTAAAATCTGCCCCATATTATTCTTTAATATTTCATTGTTTAACTTCTGAATTTCTTTATCTTTATCCTTAGATTCTTTTTTAAGTAAATTTACCTTGCTTAACAAGTCGTCTTTTGAAGCTTTCATTGATAGAGATAATTCATCCGTTAAATTTTCTAATTCATTTAAATAGTCTATAGCTGCTCTTCCAGTTATAGCTTCAATTCTTCTTACACCTGATGCTATACTTCCTTCTGAAATAATTTTAAACAAGCCTATTTTAGCTGTTTCATCGATGTGAGTTCCTCCGCATAATTCCTTGCTAAAATCTCCCACACTGACAACTCTAACCAAATCATCGTACTTTTCATCAAATAAAGCCATAGCTCCCGACTCTTTTGCTTGATCCATAGTAAGAATATCTGTTTTTACCATATAGTCGGATAAAATTACTTCGTTGACTTCTTTTTCTATTTTTCTTAATATTTCATAGTCAACACCTTCAAAATGTGTGTAGTCAAATCTTAGTCTGTCTCCAGAAACATAGGAGCCTGCCTGATTTACATGGTCCCCTAACATTTCCTTCAAAACCTTATGCAATATATGTGTAACCGTATGATTCTTAGCGGTATTTTTTCTTTGGTCTGCATTAACTTTGGCAGTAATTTTATCTCCCACAGAAATGCTACCATTTGCTACAATTATTTCATGCAAGTAAATTGTATCCTTGAATTTTTTCGTATCTCTTACTTTTGCATTCATTCCATCTGCAATAAATTCACCGCTATCACCTGTCTGACCGCCACCTTCTGCATAAAATGGTGTTTTGTCAAGAACTATTATACCCGACTGGTCTTCATTTATAGCATTCACTTGTTCAGAATCAACAATTATAGCAAGAACTTCAGAAGTATCTGTTAATTTGTCATAGCCGGTAAATATTGTGTCTTCAGTATCTAAGGTAAAATCTTTATCTTTCCAGCCTGATGCACCTGTTGATTTTCTTGCATCCCTTGCCATTTGTCTATGTTCTTCAATAACCGTTTTTAACTCTTCTTTATCTAGGCCAAATCCATTTTCCTTAAGTATTTCTTCAGTAAGCTCTGAAGGAAAACCATAGGTATCATAAAGTTTAAAGGCAGCTTTGCCATCCAAAACCAGTCTATTTGTTCCTTTTAGTGTTTCTATCTCTTTCATTAATAATTCTAAACCTTGGTCAATTGTAATTTTAAATTTATCTTCTTCAAGGCTTACAACTTTTAAAATGTAGGATTCTTTTTCTCCTAATTCCGGATAAGGTTCTTTCCAATTATCTATTACTACCTTAACAGTCTTTGTTAAAAATTCATTATGTATACCTAGAGATTTACCCTGACGGATTGCCCTTCTAATTAAACGTCTTAAAACATAACCTCTTCCTTCATTTGAAGGTATTACACCATCACCAATCAAAAATGTTGCTGCCCTTGAATGATCGCTAATTATCTTCATTGCTATGTCATGTTTTTCATCAGAACCATATTTAATGCCTGACAATTCTTCAGCTTTTTTAACGATAGAGAAAAGAGGTTCCACATCAAATACTGTAGGCTTACCTTGAAGCACAGATGCAACTCTCTCAAGTCCCATTCCCGTATCAATATTAGGATTCGGTAGGGGGTGGTATACTCCTTCTTCGTCCTTATCAAATTGTGTAAAGACGAGATTCCAAATCTCTATATATCTGTTGCAGTCGCATCCAGGTTTACAATCAGCTAAATCACAGCCTCTTTCTGCACCTGTGTCATAGTAAATTTCAGAACAAGGTCCACTTGGTCCTACTTCTAACTCCCAAAAGTTGTCTTCCTTCCCAAGCCTTACGATTCTTGCCTTAGGAACTCCAACCTTATTGTGCCAAATTTGTTCAGCTTCATCATCTTCTAAATATACAGTAACCCATAGTCTGTCTTTATCTATTTTTAAAACATCAGTCAAGAGCTCCCATGCCCAAGCAATTGCTTCTTCTTTAAAATAATCACCAAAAGAAAAATTTCCAAGCATTTCAAAAAAAGTCAGATGTCTTGCAGTTAAGCCTACGTTGTCTATGTCTCCCGTCCTAACACACTTTTGACATGTTGCCATTCTATTTGAAGGTGGAACTTCAGCTCCTGTAAAATATTTTTTTAAGGGAGCCATACCTGCCCCAATTAATAATAAGCTTTTATCATTTTTAGGTATGAGCGAAAAGCTTTCTTCTGTTAAATGTCCCTTGCTTTTAAAAAAGTTTAAATATTCTTTTCTAATATTATGTATTGAAAATCTATCTAAGTTATCCATTGTTCCTCCAGTTAAATAAGAGTCTTTATTAAGTGATTATAATGTATTGATTAGGTTATTGTCAAGATGACTGGTAAAATAATAAAGCAGGGATATTCCCTGCTTTAATTGTTAAAGTATGATAG
>CAZTML010000122.1:0-2078 GCA_964614935.1 uncultured Clostridia bacterium
CTTTAACAATTTCTTTTGATGTTATTTCCTTGCCGCAATGGCCACAGGTTTTCTTATATCTTATACGGCTATTGTCTTCTACATGGAGCTGATTGAACCTTATATCATTATCCTGTGTAGCTGTATACATGGCGATGGGAATAGCAACCATTCCAAAAGTTATAACTGATTTACGTGATATCATAAAAACACCTCCGAGGCTATTGTTTCCAATTATGGTGTATGTATTCAATTCATTCAATTCATTCAATTCATTCAATTATTTGCAATATAAAAGAAGCACCTACCGTGCTTCTTTTATATCCACATTGTCTTCTAAAGGGTCATAACGTATAACCATAAGTCGTAACTTATCCTTAACAAAAATTCTAATTTAGAAATCTGCAGGTAATGTTTTTAATCTGATTAAGTAAATGCTTACTCCAGTCCCTATAGAAAAAAGAATAAATGTCAAATATATATTCTGAAGCAAATACATTGTAAAACTTAGAGAAATCCATATTAATGTTATTGCAATAATCTTTGAACTTTTCTTTACTGCTTTATGAACTAGGTAGCTATAAACATATTTTCCAAAAACCTTATGATTGATAAGCCAGTTATATAAACGTTTGGAACTCCTTATATAACAATAAGAAGACAATAACAAAAAAGGAGTTGTAGGCAGTATGGGTAAAATTATACCAATAGCACCTAAAACAAGTGAAATTGTTCCTGTTATCATAAGTAAGTGTTTTTTTATTTTTTGTAATATCATATTATAACCACCTTTATATCAATTATATTTAATTGACATATTAAAGTCAAAGTTTTTACATATACCTTTTTTCTATAACCTAAAACTCTTCACCCATTCAATAATTAGATCGTAAGCCCTGTCATTCTGCAAAGGGGTTAGGGCATATTTGAGGATGACAAATCGCTTCTAATAAGTCTCAATATATTATCCATCGTTGCCTCCAGATTATCCTTGCTTTTTGAACGACTTACTGAAAAATCCTGTGGAAGGCGATTTATTGTAAATATGGATGTGACCCCCATTTCATAAACTTCATCTATACTTTCTTCAGCACCGCCTACTATGGCTAGGACAGGAACATTTTGTTTTTTCGCTCTCTTGGCAACACCAATCACGACCTTGCCTCTTAAACTTTGGCTATCAATTTTTCCCTCACCGGTAAATACTATGTCTGCATCCTTTATTAGCTTGTCAAATTCAACTGTGTCAAGTACTGTTTCAATACCCATTTGAAGTTTAGATCCAAAAAATGCAATCATACCGGCACCCATTGCTCCGGCAGCCCCAGCTCCCGGCACCTGGGCTAAGTTAAGACCAAGATCATTTTTTATTACTTTGCTTAGATTCCTAAGTCCAATGTCAAGTTCCAAAACCATATCCTCATCTGCACCCTTCTGAGGACCGAAAACATATGCAGCACCATTTAAACCATACATTGGATTATCAATATCGCACATGGTTACAATCTCTATATTTTCAACCTTTTTAGAACGCTTAGACAAATCGACCTTCGCTATATCCTTAAGACTTCCTCCAACAGGAATGAAGACTTTTCCATACTTATCATAAAATTTGACACCTATTGCAGCTGCAGCACCGCATCCTCCGTCATTTGTACTTGACCCACCAAGGCCTATAATTATTTTTTTACAACCTCTTTTTGCAGCAGCTAAAATAAGCTCTCCTACACCATAAGTAGTTGTTTTTAAAGGGTCCTTTCTGTCCTCAACAAGGGGAAGACCTGCACAAGAGGCCATTTCAATAACTGCAGTTTCACCATCTTCCAGTATACCGTAAAAAGACTCCATATCCTCAAAATAGGGATTCTTAACTCTTTCCCTTATCTTTTTACCACCTATGGCAGATAGAAAGCAGTCTACGCTGCCTTCTCCACCATCTGCTACAGGTATTAATACAACTTGGCATTCTGGAAAGTGCCTTTTTACACCATCAGACATTATATCGCAAATTGTTTCAGAACTTAAACTACCTTTGAAAGAATCAGGTATTAATACTGCTTTTTTCATATCTCAAATGACTCTCCAGGATTAAGAACCTT
>CAZTML010000122.1:2178-5461 GCA_964614935.1 uncultured Clostridia bacterium
CATATGTGTCTCCAATATGATCATCATGACCATGTGTTACAAAAATATAGTCTGCATCAACTTCATCAGCTTTTTTAGAAGCAAGTTCATTACCTGTCAAGAAAGGGTCTGTCAATATCTTTACACCATCATGTTCCAAACAAAAGCAGGCATGTCCCAAATACTCGATTTTCATTTACATTCCTCCTATTTAAAGTTTTCTTTTGTCATTCAAGTATAATAGTGATAGTAAACTTTTGCAAGGTGCATAATACCATAAGAAAAACTTATTGCAAAGAATATTGAAAACTATCAAAATGGATGTTATGATATAGCAGTTAACAGGTAGTTTAAAATAAATAGATATTAAAAGGGGCTCCTATGAAAATAAAGTTAATGGCTGATTCAACATGTGATTTATCACAAGAAATTTTAAAACGTTACAATATTAGTTTAGCTCCACTAGTCATTTCAATTGATGGAAAAGAATACAAAGACCGAATAGATATTTCAAACGATGAATTTTATAAAAACCTAATGACTTTCAAGTCATATCCAACAACCTCTATGCCAAGTCCTGAATCCTATATTGCCTGTATCCAAGATGCTATAGAAGAAGGATATGAAAAAATACTTTGTATTTGTATGTCAAGTGGAACAAGCGGGTCTTATCAAGGGGCTATATTAGCAAAAGAATTATTTTACGAACAAAATCCTAAATCCAATATACAGTTTGAAGTGATAGACTCAGTGTCTATGAGTCATGGAAGCGGATGGCTCATTATGAAATGTGCTATGCTTATTGATAAGGGTTATACATTCGAAGAACTCATTGAATACTGTGAATCAATTAAGTATAGAATCAAACATTATTTATCTGTAGATGATTTAGATAATCTGATACGCAGCGGAAGATTATCAAATACAAGCGGTGTAATAGGAAAATTATTAAATGTAAAGCCGATTATGTCAATGAAAAATACTAAAGGCGCAGTTATAGCAAAAAAACGCGGAACAAGACAAGTATATAATTATTACATTGAGGAGTTTCTAAAACGGGTGGATTATGAACAAACTAATTTTGTTATAATAGGATACACTTCGGACATTAATAAAGCCGAAAATTTAAAAGCAATGTTAAGTGAAACTGAATTTAAAGGTGACATATATATTATGCAAATGGGAGTAGCTGTTGGTACCCACGTAGGTTTAGGAGGACTTTCTATGTTCTTTGTTGAAAAACCACACGATGATTTTTTAGATCATATGAAAGAAAAAATCATAAATCATATTCATAAAAAATAAGCAATTCTTGCTCTGCATATATTACAATAAAACAATTCCAGGAACTATTCTGGAATTGTTTTAACTTTTATTTAAGGTAAGATTATGAGTAAATTAACTTTTCTTGTTCTTAAAACTGTTTGTTGTTTTTCTTGCATGTAATGTCTGGTTTAGATTATCTTCATTTCCTTTTGAAACTGTGTTTTCAGGCCTGTAAGTCAAAATTTCATTATAAGATTCTATTTCATCATCTGATGTAGGTGCACTTGGAATTAATCCTGTTAATTCTGTTGAAGAACTGGCATTAAGAGAATTAATACTGTCCCACTGAATATTGTATTTATCTTTTGATTTATTATTTTTGTCACTCATGTTGGTCTCCTTTTATACTATATTTTATTTATTTATAGTATGTCATAAAAAGACCTATCTTAATCTAAAAATTTTACTTTAAAAAGTTCATAATTTTTTTGCCCTTACGTCTTATTTTGAATAAAAGCATAAATATTCCTTGATCCCTTTATCTCCTGCGTAAGGTTAAACTTGGTCTATAGAACATACTGCATAACCGTTGCTCGCTAATTCCATAAAAGTAGCTATCCTGACCCAACTTTTAACTTTGTTTTGATTATCTTTTGTTTTTATGCAATAGATTGTGAAAGTAACTTCCCTGATGATTTTTAGAAATATCATCACCAGCATAATAGATTTCTTTTAATGTACAACCTTTCCAATCTTTTTGAAATTCTTTTTTTATAATTTCAATCGCAGAATTAATATCATTAGATGTGTATATTTTTGATTCTTTATCCGTTACTTTAACATTCTTTACATTCCCGCCACAGGCAGTTAAGCTAAATATAGTTATAGGTCCTCCCATCCCTACCAGAGCAGATATTTGCCTAATTTTTTGCCTACTTTCTTATAAAAGAACCTTTATTGAACATATATTGTTCTGGTTTATTTGGCTCAAAGTACACTTCAAATAATGCTTTACTTTCATCCTTCAAATATACTGATTTTGCGCCGATTGATTTATTAATATCAGAAACAACTATTTTCCCTTCTTTAAGCATGTATATTCTTGTTTCAGGAATTGTGCCTGTTGTTGCTACAACTTCGTTCTTACCATCGTTGTCCAAATCAATTTCAACTGTGCTTCCATCTATCTGAATAATCGCCTCTTCCGGTTTTTCCTCAACAAACCAATAAAATGCCTGTGCATAATTGGCACCCAATATTCCATAAATCTTTACAGCCTTCTTTCCAAATACCTGAATCTCTTCAATTCCCATTAAATCTTCTGGTGTGTTCTCCATTGACACTTGACCTATATAATAAGATTTCCCATTCAAATTAATTCCGCCTTTAAATTCACTGTTTTCATTATTCACAAATATAAATGCACCAAGTTCTCCATCGATAATTTTTTCTTCAATAATAATATTATTATCCGATTGTAGATTTTGTATTTTTGCATTGCTTATTTGAAAAAATTCTAATGGGTATATATTATTATCTTTATAACTTTTTTGAGGACTTGATTCTGTTTCAATAATAGAAAGCACTATTTCATAATCGTTTCGGCCTATCGTGTAATATCTCCACTGTTCATTCATGCGAACCATCGCAAGAAGGGGTTCCGATTTGTAAAACCGTAGTTCCTGATCTTCATTCCATTCTATTTGTATAGTAGCTGAAAGCTCGAGCGGTAAGTCCATTTTCTTTTCAGTCCATCTAACACTATCCAGAAACTCCGCTATAGCCCGTGCTGAGATATTAAAGCCTTCATCCCTTTCGGGTGCACGGGAAACTAATAGTTCATTCTTTTGATGTGATATCGAGGCAAGATTTTTGATGTTAAGCATCGATAAGTCCTGCTCACTTCTAATAGGATTTGATATCAGTGCAATACAAGCGCTTATTAAGATAATAACCGAAACAAGCACCAACCAAAAATTTGGTTTTTTATAATTTAGCACGTTTTTAATCCTCCCTCTTACATTCCCCTCTCCAAAAG
>CAZTML010000123.1:0-5450 GCA_964614935.1 uncultured Clostridia bacterium
TGTAAATCTAAAGATGTCAATATTTAGAATATTATACACAATTATCTTGTAAAAACCCCCTTGTAGAGATACAATTGTTATAACAATGTTGTTTATATGATTGTTCTCATTGGGAGGAATAGAAGTGCTAAATGCAAATGAGTTGTTAGAAATTGCAAAAAGTGAAACAAAAGAACTAATTTCTGGTGAAGTTTTCCTACTTCGTGATTTATTCAAAGGTTATGAATGGAATAGAATATCCAGAACTAACCGATTGCTACTTGGTACCTTATTTCTCAATTATATTAAATCAACTGATATAGGTGTTGTTCCAATAGAAAAAACTTCTTCTGGGCAACAGAAATATCAAATGACAAATAATATTTCAAATTATAGAAATGAGGTGCAGTAATTATGTCATACCAACCAGACAGTAGCGGAATAAATAGTTTAGGTGGATTTTCATTTCAAATTAAAGTCTTTGTGTACTATATGCTTATGCTTGAAGAAGGTATGCAAATAGAATTTGAAACATTAGATGATGTTAATATAAAGAAAATTAATGAAGATGAAATTGATAAAAATAGTGAAAAGTTTATTAGCAAGATTTTTGGTAACGATTCAAATATTGCTGTGCAAGTAAAAAGGACAAGTATTAGTAATGATGTTGCATTAAAGGTTCTTATGAATTGGATATTACTTGAGTCATCAGAAAATAGCATAACTGAATATGTTTTGTTTACAGATAGTGAATACAAAAATGAAGATATTATCTTTGAAAAAACTGCAGCAGAGATATTTGAAATTATAAAAAAATCTAACAAGAAAGCTAATGCCATAATTTCTAAAGTTAAGAAATTATATAAAGATTGTTTTGATGATTTTGAAAGAATATACGAAGCAATAAAGAAAAAATATAAGTTTATATCTATGGATAATATTGATAAGAACATTGACAATAATTGTGCTATCCATTTTAGAAAAGCTGCTAACAAGGTAGTTTATGAGCAAAGACTAAGTGAATTATTGCAGCATATTACAGTTGAGATTATGGGTTCTGTTGAAAATAAGACCCCATATGTTATTGAGTATCATAGATTTGTTAAATTAGTGGAGGATATATGCTCTCGTTTAAATGAGAAGATAACAGCTCCTATTTACGCTGATTTTAAAAAATTGCATCCGATTGACCTTTCAAATAGTGAGATATCTGGATCTAGGGAATACAAACAACTTGTTGCTTGTGAATTACCTGAACTGTTAATAAAACAACATCTGATATACGGGATGTATTATGAGAGTACAGTACTTAAATATATGGAAACAAATAAACTGAGCAAAATTGAAGAAATTGAAGAGACTACATATGAGAATTTTGAAAATGTAAAATTTAGATTACAAAAAAAGAAATGTGATATGCCATATAACAGACTTGATGAAACTAAAAAAATGTCAAATTCACATGCTGAAAATGAACAAATAAAGTATGGGTCTGGAATATATTTGACTAGAGAAGATATAGAGAAAAATCAAATTTCGTGGGAGGACGAGCAAAATGCGAAACTTAAAGAGTGAGTCTGAAACTATCCAAGTTAGTATATACTGTGACATAATAGAGCAAATATTAATAAGACATAAAGAATTAAGTGTAAGTAAAATGCTTGTTTTTTCATATTTAATTAAAAGAGATAAGTTTACTTATAGAAGTGTTTATACTGCTAATAATTCACAAGACATAATATATAAAGGGCTTTCTCTATTAGCAGGAGATTACGTGGGATTTTGTGACAGTATTGAATATATTATTAAAGCAATTCATCTTCTAAAATTAAAGAACATAATCGGGTTAGAAAATAATATTATAATTGAGATTTCAAATACAGGAATTGGGAAAGCCGTCTATGAAGAAAGTATGTTTTTGGGAAAAGTTATAGAGGCAAGTAAGAAGATGACTGATAAACAATTTATGAAAGAGGTTACATACAATGTTTAAAATAAGCAAACTAATAATGTATAGTATAGACGATAAAATTTTCACTTATGAATTTGAATTAGGAATAAATTATTTTAGAGGGAAAAATAGTTCAGGTAAAACAGAGTTTTATAATTTTATCGATTTTATGTTTGGGTCGTCTGATGATATTATGAAAAAACCTTGGTATGTAGATTCATTAAAAAAGGCTACTATGATATTCGAGATGGACGATATAAAATATTGTATATCCCGAACAAGAGAACCTGATATAAATTATTTATATTATTTTGAAGAAAGTGAATCAGATCCCATTGATTTAAGAGAGTATAAGGACAAATTAAATTCAATTTTTGCAAGAGATATAAACTTATTAAAAGATATCCGTAATTTTACAGATGAAGAATTGACGTATAGGTCATTTACAATGTTTAACTTCTTGGGTGAAAAAAGGCAAGGTGCTATACATGATTTTTTAGATAAGTGTAGTGATGTAAGATATTCCGTCAAGTTGAGTCCTATTTTAAACTTCATATTTAATAAAAACTTGGAGAAAATATATGAGTTGCAAAAAGAATTAGAGGATATGATAGCTGATTTAAAAGAGATGGAAATAAATTCAGCAAGATATGATTTTATTCTTAAGCAAGTAAACAATAATCTTCAAAAACTAGACGGAAATATATGGTATACAGGAAAAAATGTAGATGATATACGAAAACATTTAAATACGATAAAAAATATGCAAAATACAGAAAAGAAAAAGAAAGAAAAAAATATAGCAGATCTGGAAGTTATGTTTAACAATATTTCAGAACAAATAAAAGTGTATGAAAATAGCATATCTGATACTAAGCAATTTGAAAAAGACAATGAGAATAGAAAATTATTATTAAGTAAATTGGATGATTTAATAAAAGAAAATGATGATTTTGATTATTTGGTTGAGCCATTAAAGAATCTCCTAACAAATATTGAAAACACAATAGCATTTAGTAAATACGTGATCAGTGACAATACCATTAAAGAATTAAAGAAACAAAAAGAAAAACTCAGAATTGAGATTCGAAGAAATGATTCTAGATTCAAGATATATACATTAGAAGACAAATCAAAATCTATTGCGTTAATTGAGGATTATTTATCTACAGATGTACATTCCTTAGATGAAGAGATAAAAGCAAAAAAGAAAAGAATTCGAGAGATACGTGAAGAGTTAAAGGCACTACAGGCTTCAGACGATAGTAAAAAAATACGAGAAATCTCTGAATACATTACAAATCTTTATTATTCAGCCAAAGAAATTTCTTCTGTTGTAGAGGATGATATGAATCAAGAAGGATTTAAAATCCAATATTTTAAAAGAGGAAACATTTTACAACCAGTGGTAACCAAAGTAATTGAGGCAGATAATAATATGGATGAAAAAAAAGAGGTTAATTATTATATTGGCAGTATGGCGCGACATACTCTTATTCAATTATGTGGATACTTGGCATTCCTAAATCTCTTGCTTAAAGATAAAAGGTATCCATTAATACCTATTCTAGTTATAGACCATATATCTAAACCATTTGATGAAAAGAATAGTAAAGCAATTGGCAAAGTAATATCTATGGCATATAAAAGTATAGGCAAAGAAAATTTACAAATATTCATGTTTGATGATGAGCAATTTGAAACTTTATCAATACAGCCAGATCATTTTGAAAACTTAGTAAATGAGAACAAAACTGGTTTTAATCCATTTTTTATTTCTTATTCAAATGAAATAGAAAATATAGAGAATTCAGACGAGGAGGAATAATAAATGGATTATTTAACAGAAAATAATATATATGAAAACATAAGAAATGAAGTAGAAAAAGCCAGGCAGAAGGTATATGCAGCTGTGAATTTTGCTATGGTTGAAACTTATTGGAATATCGGAAAACAAATATATGAAGCTCAAGGTGAAAATGAACGAGCTGAATATGGAAAAGGATTGTTAAAATTTTTATCTGAAAAACTTACTGAAGAATTTGGTAAAGGTTTTACAGTTACAAACTTAAAATATATGCGACAATTTTATATTGCTTTTACAAATCGTCACGCACTGAGTGACCAATTGAGATGGACACATTATCGTATGCTTTTAAAGGTTGAAGACGATAAAGCTCGCACTTTTTATTTAAATGAATGTTTAAAATCGAATTGGAGCACAAGACAACTAGAAAGACAAATAAATAGCTTTTATTATCAACGATTATTATCAAGTCAAAATAAAGATAGTGTGAGAAATGAAATTCAGACATTAGAAAAGGGTATGGATGCAAAAGATATAATCAGAGACCCATATGTTCTTGAGTTTTTAGGATTAGACCAAACACCTAATTTATATGAAAAAGACATCGAGCAGGGGTTAATTAATCATTTGCAAAACTTTCTATTGGAGCTTGGACGAGGGTTTTCTTTTGTTGCAAGGCAAAAACATATTACTTTTGATGGTGAACATTATTATATAGATCTCGTTTTTTATAACTATATCTTGAAATGCTTCGTAATTATTGATTTGAAGGTAGGGAAATTGATGCATCAAGATATTGGACAGATGCAAATGTATGTGAATTATTATACGAGAGAATTAATGAATGAAGGAGATAATCTTCCGATTGGTATAGTGCTATGTGCAGACAAAAGTGATTCTGTTGTTAAATACACCTTGCCGGAAGGTAATAATCAAATTTATGCATCTAAATATAAACTGTATATGCCAACTGAAGAAGAATTGAAAAAAGAACTTGCTAAAGAACAAGAGCTACTTGAAATAGAGAAAAGATTAGAACAATAATGAAACGTATAGAAAATATCCTATAAGAAGTTAAGTTTGCTGGTATTAAGTTTTTTATTTGAAGTTTTTGAGATTAGTTTATTATACAATGAAATTAACGGGGGTGGGAATTTTGCAAAGAGACATGGAAGTTATAAGAAAAATATTGTTTGTTATTGAAGAAAAGTATGTTGATACATGGTTGGGTAGCAACGATATTGCAATTGACGGTTACGACATGAAAACAATCGGCTACCATTGTGCGATTCTGCATGATGCAGGATTGATAAGTGATTACAAGGGGCAGTATGGTGATAATGAACTTCGGTTCTTTGGTGTAGGTCGTTTAACATGGGAGGGTCACGAACTATTGGACAAAATCAAGAGTGATACTGTTTGGAATAGAACAAAGGATACTATTCAGAAAAAGGGTATACCATTTGTATTGGACTCTGTAAAGGAAATTGCAACTGCCATTACAACAGCAATGATACAGTCTGCAATCACCGGACTGTAAACAGATATTTCTCGATGGCTTTTATCATGTAATGTTTAATATTATATTTATTGAATACTGACAAATTGCGTGCTCTTTTCGGAAATATACCCTCCCGCCAAGGGGGTGCCAGATGCTTATGACATCATTATTATCCTCTCAAGGCACGTTGAGAGTATAATTCTGATGACGTA
>CAZTML010000124.1:0-5393 GCA_964614935.1 uncultured Clostridia bacterium
GACACGGGCTGCGCCCTTTATACATAGCAATGATGAGAACTATGACTTAATTATCTCTTTTACAATTTCTGTAGCTTTTACTGGGTCTGCCTTTCCTTTTGTTTCCTTCATTATATAGCCTATGATAGACCCAAAGGCTTTTTCCTTGCCTCCAAGGTAAGATTCGACAGCTACTTGGTTTTCTTCAATTGCTCTAATGCAAATTTCCCTAAGCGTATTCTCGTCTATACCCTCCATATCCTTTTCAGATATAAATTCTCCAACAGGTTTTCCTGAATCAAGCATTTTTTCAAGAGCATTGCTTGCCATACTTGAGTTTATTTTCTTAGCCTCGGTCAATGCTACAAGTTCATTCAAATACTTCGGTGGAATTGAAATGTTGCATTCTTCCTTTTCAGCATCTGTAGCTAGCCTTCTGTATATTTGACCCAATATATAGTTAGACACTAACTTCTTATTTTTTATTCCTTTACTTGCTTCTTCAAAATACTCGGCAACTTTCTTATATTTTATCAAAAGATCCGCATCGTCTTTTGGAAGCATATATTCATTTATAAATATATCTAATTTTTCGCCAGGCAGCTGTGGAAGTTCTGCTTTATACTTATCTATATTTTCTTGACTTACACGTATATTTACTAAATCAGGGTCTCTGAAATACCTGTAGTCATCAGCATCTTCTTTTCCCCTCATACTTTCAGTAATATTAAGGTCAGAATCATATCGCCTTGTTTCTTGTTCAATTTGACCTCCACTTTCAATAACATCAATATGTCTTTCAAATTCATATTCCATTGCTTTTGATATGAAATTTAGGGAGTTCATATTTTTTATTTCCGTTCTGGTGCCAAACTCTTCTTGACCATGTTTCCTTATAGATATATTAACATCACATCTCAGTGACCCTTCCTGCATCTTAACATCAGAAACACCTATATACTTCATGGTTAGTCTTAATTTTTCTATGTACTCAAGAACTTCATCAATACTTCTAAAATCAGGTTCTGTTACAACTTCAATTAAAGGCACTCCTCCTCTATTGTAATCAATGTAAGTGTCTCCTCTTTCATGAACTAATTTCCCTGCATCTTCTTCTATATGGATTCTGTTAATCCTAATATTTTTACCAGACGACAAGGTAATATATCCTTCATAACATATGGGCTTATCAAATTGAGATATCTGATACGCCTTGGATAAGTCAGGGTATACATAGTTTTTACGGTCCATTTTGGAAAGGTTTCTTATTTTGCAATTTGTAGCTAGACCTGCCTTAACAGCATATTCCACAACCCTTTTGTTAAGTTTAGGAAGGCTTCCTGGCATGCCTAAGCATATTGGACAACAATGAGTATTTGGATCACCACCAAATTCAGTTGTACATTGGCAGAATATCTTAGTATTCGTAGATAATTCTATATGTGTTTCAAGACCGGCTACTAATTCATAACTCATAAAGATACCTCCTTTGAAACCTTTGTTTGCTGCTCATATTGATAAGCTGCATTTAATACCTTATAATCTTCAAAGTTGTTGCCGATTAACTGCATTCCAATTGGCATATTATTTTTGTCAAAACCACAAGGAATAGATATTGCAGGTAGACCTGCTAAATTTACAGGAACAGTACATATATCCATCATATAGGTTTCAATAGGGTCTCGCATAGCTTCCCCTCTTTTATATGCCGTAGCAGGAACCGAAGGAGTAAGAATAAGATGGCATTTTTCAAATACTTTTTTCATATCTTGAATAAATAAACCTCTTAGGTTTTGAGCTTTATTATAATATGCATCATAACAACCTGAGCTTAACACATGAGTACCAAGGAGGATTCTTCTTTGTACTTCCTTACCAAATCCCTCACTTCTATTCTTACATATCATTTCATTTATATCAGAGTAAGAATCGGTTTTATATCCATATCTGATACCATCAAATCTGCCTAAATTAGATGATGCTTCTGCACATGAAATAATGAAATAAACAGGCAGAACAGTATGAAGTTTAGGCATATTAAAACGAACAATTTCCGCCCCTAAATCCTCATAAACTTTTATTGCATCTTCTATGGATTTTCTTATATCATCGCTTATTCCTTCAAAATATTCCTCTGCAAGGCCTATCTTAAGTCCCTTAATGCTTTGACTTAATTTATCATGAGTGGTCATTTTACTACCTACTGAGGTAGAATCCTTTGAATCATAAATAGATATTGAATCATAAACAAGAGCTGCATCTTCAACAGAATCAGTTATTGATCCTACTTGGTCTAAACTTGATGCATAAGCAACAACTCCGTATCTTGATACAGTCCCATATGTAGGTTTAAATCCTACAAGGCCACAAAAACTTGCAGGCTGTCTTATGGAACCTCCCGTATCGGAACCTAAGCCAAAGGCTGCCATATTGGCTGCAACTGAAGCAGCCGCCCCTCCCGAACTCCCTCCGGCAACATAATCAGTGTTATGAGGATTTAATGTAACTCCATAAATTGAAGTTTCACAAGATGAACCCATTGCAAACTCATCCATGTTGGTTTTACCTAAAAGGACGGAATTTTGTTTTTTAAGTATATCCCAAACACTTGCGTCATAAATAGGATAATATCCTTTAAGCATTCTTGAGCAGCATGTAGTTTCAATATCCTTAGTTGAAAAGTTGTCTTTAAGAGACATTGGAATACCTTCCAAGGGCATTAATTTTTCCCCTGCTGTAATCCTTTCGTCGACTATCTTAGCAGTTTTCATTGCTTCTTCTCTTGTTACATTAACATATGCATTTATTACTTTATTTTCTTTATCTATCTTACTTAAGTATTTTTCAGTTAATTCAAAACATGAAATTTCTTTTGTCAGTAATAAATTTTGTAAATATTTTATCTTGCTCAATTTCTCACCCCCTAAGGTTTTTTCTGACTACAAAGTATCCGTTTTCTCCGCCTTCTCTGTTCTTTAAAACATCATCAACGTCTAAGGATTCTACAATAAGGTCTTCATTAAATGCATTTTCTATATTGTTAATATTTTCAAAGTCAACACCTGCATCATCAACACAGCAAATTTTATCTGCATATTCAATTATTCTGGACATTTCTGAAGTCAACTCTTCAATTTCTTCATCTTCCACAGACAGTTTGGCAAGTTTTGCAATTTTTAAAACCTCTTCTTTACTTATCATTTTTCCACCTACCTTAATTTGATATGAACTTCTCTTAATTGTTGTTCTGTTACCTCACCTGGTGCGTTTGTCATTAGATCTTGGGCATTGTTGTTCATTGGGAATGCAATAACTTCTCTAATGTTTTCTTCGCCCGTAAGAAGCATTATTATCCTGTCAATTCCAGGAGCCATACCTGCATGAGGAGGTGCTCCAAATTTAAATGCATTGTACAAGGATGTAAATTTAGTTTCTAAATCTTCTTTGCTATATCCTGCTATATCAAATGCTTTTATCATTATATCCAAATCGTGGTTTCTTACTGCACCCGATGAAAGTTCAATCCCGTTACATACAATATCATACTGGAAAGCTACAATGTCAAGAGGGTCTTTTTCCAATAAAGCTTCTAAGCCTCCTTGAGGCATTGAAAAAGGGTTGTGAGTAAATCCTATGTTGCCGGTTTTTTCATCTATTTCATACATAGGAAAATCAACTATAAAGCACATTTCAAACTTACTATCATCTATTAAGTTGAGTCTCTTAGCTAATTCTGTCCTAATTTGTCCAGCAAGCTTAGGTGCATAATCCTTTGTATCTGCAATGAAGAACAATACGTCTCCCGGCTTTAGTCCTGCCCTTTCCGCCAATTCTTTTCTATCATCTTCTGAAAGGAATTTATCAATAGGGCCCTTATATTTCATATCTTCATCAACGCTAATATATCCCAAACCCTTCATTCCTATTTCAAGAGCAAAATCAAGCATTTTTTCAAAGAAGGACTTTGATTGTGATGCGCAATCTCTAACATTGATTGCCCTTACAGTTTTCTTTCTGAAAGGTGCAAAGTCTGTTTTTGCAAACATGTCACTTATATCTATAATCTCTAATGGGTTTCTCAAATCTGGTTTGTCTGAACCATACTTAAGCATTGCTTCTTTGAAAGGTATTCTTTTAAAAGGAGGTTTAGAAACTTCCTTGTCTGAAAACTTTGCAAATGTTTCGTATAGAACTTCTTCAGCAACTGCAAATACATCTTCTTGGGTTGCATATGACATTTCAAAATCAAGTTGGTAAAATTCTCCCGGTGAACGGTCTGCTCTTGCATCTTCGTCTCTGAAGCAAGGTGCTATTTGAAAATACTTATCAAATCCCGATACCATTAAAAGTTGTTTAAATACCTGAGGTGCTTGGGGCAAGGCGTAAAATTTCCCCTGGTGTTTTCTGCTTGGAATAATGTAGTCTCTTGCTCCTTCTGGAGAAGAAGATGTCAATATAGGCGTTTGGATTTCTAAGAATCCAAGGTCTGTCATTTTACTTCTTATATATGAAATTACTTGTGAGCGAAGTAAAATGTTTTTTTGAACTTCTGTGTTTCTTAAGTCCAAAAACCTATACTTTAACCTTAAATCTTCTTTTGTTTCCTTTGATGTAGCAATTTCAAAAGGAAGAGATTCTCTAACTTTTCCTAAAAGTCTAATATTGTCTGCATCAACTTCAATAGTTCCGGTTCCAAGTTTTAAATTTATTGTTTCTTCGTCTCTTTTTAATACTTTTCCAGAAACACAAATTGTACTTTCTTTTGAAATTCCTTCAAGCATTGATTCATCTTCAACAACCACCTGTACTATACCGTATTGGTCCCTTAAGTCTGCAAACTTAATTCCTCCGTGGTCCCTAACATTTTCAAGCCATCCTGATACTCTAACTTCTTTTCCTATATCACTTTCTCTTAACTCTCCGCAAGTGTGAGTGCGGTACTCATTTTGTCTTAACATAAGATTTCCTCTTTCTACTTATATATTTTAATATTATTATTGTTTGCTTTTAAGGGCGTAGCCCGTGTCATTCTGAACATAGTGAAGAATCCCATTACTTTTAAACATGAGCCCTTCCCTTACGCTCATGATGACAAAACCATAGGCATACAAAAACTCCTCCATCCCTGGAAAGGGACGAAGGAGTTAAAATTCATTCGCGATACCACCCTAATTAGCATATACTTACATATAGGCTCACTCAAAAGACACTGACATGTCTTTGCCGCTTTATCGCTCGGTTGCGTTTGAGCCTACTCTTGCTTATGCAATTTGGGTCAAAAGCTCAGGGATGTTCTTCCTTTATAATCATTGTAATAGACTCTCACCACCGCTATCTCTCTTTGACTTTAATTATAAATTACTCTTCCCATCATCGCTGAATATAAAAATTAATATATACAATTTAATACAAAT
>CAZTML010000125.1:0-5335 GCA_964614935.1 uncultured Clostridia bacterium
AAAATAATTTTTTAAAAAACACTTTACAAATTTAATTTCATATTGTATAATACTCCTTAAGTATAAAAATTAATGAACATGAATAAAAACTAAGATGAGAAAAGTAACTTTAAGATGGTTGTTACAGCGAGTTCCGTTAGGTGAAAGGGAATAAAGTCCATTAAAGTGAAGAGGACCTCTGAGTTTTGCACCGAAATTATTATTAAGGCTGCAACGGTATCACCCGTTATAGTGATAAAGTATAATACAATTATTTGTACGTACTTGATGAGATTTATATTGCGAAATATAAATAAATTAGAATGGTACCACGGAATTAGAGCCCGTTTCTAAGATTTAATCTTAGAGACGGGTTTTTTAGTCCAAAGTTATCTATAATAATAAATTTAATATATGAACTATAAGGAGGAAAAAATGAATATAGTTAAGTTATGGAAAAATGGGAAAAAGGTAAAAACAGTATCGGAATCTAATGTGTTTCAAGGGAGAAATTTTCTTAAGGAGGTTGATTATACTAAAGATGAATTATTATACTTAATAGACTTTGCAATTCATTTAAAAGATCTTAAGAAAAAAAATATACCTCATGAATATTTAAAGGGACAAAATATTGCTTTACTATTCGAAAAAACTTCTACACGAACTCGTTCAGCATTTACCGTTGCAGCAAATGACTTAGGAGCTTCAGCTACTTATTTAGGTATCAATGAGATACAACTAACTTCTAAAGAATCTGTTGAGGATACTGCAAAAGTATTAGGTTCTATGTACGATGGAATAGAGTTTCGTGGTTACAAACAAGAATATGTAGAAATACTTGGGGAACATTCTGGAGTTCCTGTTTGGAATGGATTGACAGATAAATGGCATCCAACTCAAATGATAGCTGATTTCATGACTATCAAAGAAGAATTTGGAACATTAGAAGATAAAAAACTTGTTTATATTGGCGATGGTCGAAATAACGTAGCTAATAGTATATTGATTGCAGGTGCAATCATCGGAGTAGATATAACAATTGCTTCCCCTAAGGAGCTATTCCCGGAAAAATCTTTACTGGATATGGCAAAATGCTTGGCAATTGAATCTGGTGCAAAAATTGAAGTTACTGATGACCTTAAAGCTGCAGTTGTTGACGCTGATGCAATCTATACTGATGTTTGGGTTTCAATGGGAGAAGAGGATAAATTAGAAGAACGAATTAAGCTTTTAATGCCTTATCAAATCAATAAGGAATTAACTGATTTAATTAAAAGCGATTGGATTTTACTACATTGTTTGCCAGCATTCCATGATACTAATACAGATTTTGCAGCTAAGGTTGCTGAAAATTTTGGAATTTATGAAATGGAAGTTACAGACGAGGTGTTTAAATGTGGCAACGCACGTCAGTTTATACAGGCTGAAAATAGAATGCATGCCATTAAATCCATAATGGTTGCGACTAATGGCAATTTATTTATTCCATCAGTATAAATTAAAGAGTTATCAATAACTAAAATATAATTAATGACAAAAAGGGAGTAATAATATGAACAAAAAGAAAATTTTAATAATTGGAGCAGCTGGACGTGATTTTCATAATTTTAACACTTACTATCGTGATAACGAGCTTTATGATGTAGTTGCTTTTACAGCTGCCCAAATTCCAGATATAGATGATAGAAAGTATCCAGCAGAATTGGCTGGAAACTTATATCCAGAGGGAATTCCTATATATTCACAGGATAAATTACCTGAATTAATTAACGACCTTGAAGTAGATGAGTGTGTATTTGCTTATAGCGATGTAACTTATGACCTTGTAATGAGTTTATCTGCAATTGTCAATACAGCAGGTGCAAACTTCACTCTATTAGGACCAAAAAGCACATCACTAAAAAGTAAGAAGCCTGTAATATCGGTTTGTGCCGTTCGTACGGGAGCGGGTAAAAGTCAAACATCACGTAGGATTATTGAATTATTAATGAAAAAAGGTCTTAAGGTAATAGCTGTTAGACATCCAATGCCTTATGGGGATCTAGTAGCACAAAAGGTACAGCGTTTTGCAACACTTAATGATTTAAAGAAACACAATTGCACAATTGAAGAAATGGAAGAATATGAGCCCCATGTAGAACGCGGTAATATTATCTACTCAGGAGTAGACTATGAAGAAATTTTACGAGCTGCAGAAGAGGATCCTGATGGATGTGATGTTATTATTTGGGATGGTGGGAATAATGATTTTTCCTTCTATGAAGCTGACCTGTCTGTTACAGTGGTAGATCCACATAGACCAGGCCATGAACTAAGCTATTATCCCGGAGAAGTAAGCTTAAGAATGGCAGATGTGGTAGTTATTAATAAGATAGATAGTGCAAATCCTGAATCTATTAAAATCGTTGAAGAAAATATTGCTAAAGTTAATCCAAATTCTAAAATCGTAAAAGCAGCTTCTAAGATAATTATAGATAATCCAGAACTCATAAAAGGAAAAAAAGTCCTAATTATAGAAGACGGACCTACTTTAACACATGGTGAAATGAAACTAGGAGCTGGAACAGTAGCAGCCCAGCGATTTAAAGCTTTAGAAATTGTTGACCCTCGTCCTTATGCTGTGGGAAAATTAAAGGATACTTTTAAATCCTATCCACACATTGAAAAGCTATTACCTGCTATGGGATACGGTGAACAACAATTAGAGGATCTTGAAGATACCATTAATAATGTTGATTGTGATTCTGTAATCATTGGTACTCCTATTGATTTATCTAGAATAATTGATATAAATAAGCCATATACACGTGTGCATTATGAATTAGAAGAAATTAATAGTCCAAATCTTACAGAAATAATACAAAATTTTATAGAGAAGCACAATTTAGAAAAGCAAATATACAAATAAATTGCACTTTATAATAATAAATTCAAGGGTCTGAATTTGTATGCTCCCCTTAGTAGACAGTAGAAAAAATAAAAACTGTTTACTGCAAGGGAGCATATTTTATTATATATAAATAATTATGAGATTAATTGTTATAATAAATATTAAGAAAACACAACAAGGAGACCAAGTATTGATGTTTTATTCTTAATATATCATACAAGATTTCAATGTAATTAATAGACAAACTAATTAGAAAAGTTGAGGCAATTATATGATGGGTTACGGCTATGGAATGATGGGATATGGTTGGGGTTGGTTTATGATGATAGGTGTTGTTATTTTAACCGTATTAGGAATTGTGGCTCTATTTAATCATCTCCAGCATTCGGTTAAAAATAATGACAGTTCAAATAACAATGCTTTAGATATTCTAAATGAAAGATATGCACGTGGAGAAATATCAGATGAAGAATATAAACATAAAAGATCACAATTATTGGGATAATCAACTTAAACGTCGGTGCACTTCCATATAAAAAATAAGGAAGAAATATATATTTAGGTTGAAAAAGCTATACTCATTGTTCTTATGAATATAGCTTTTTATTGTTTTTATTGTTTTAATATATAGATTACAAAGCTTCCACCTTCATCATGCTGAATTCTTTCACAGCATTAATTGTCCTTGTTATTTCTTCTTCGGTGTTATAGGGCGCTAGACCAATACGTAAAAGTCCACCTTCACTCTCTAGCTTAAGAACATGATTTATAGTCTCAATTGCATAAAAATCTCCATCCCAAACAAAGAGTCCTTTTTCTCCAAGAAATGTAGCTATTTCATTGGCATTTACACCATCCATTGTAAAGGATACCGTTGATGTTCTTGGATGACCTTCAGGGGGACCGTAAATTTTCAATCCTTCAATTTTTCCTAATTCTTTTCTTAATCTTTTTGCCATAGGCTCTTCATAAGCATCAATAGCCATCATGCCGGCTACTACATATCTTCTTCTGCCGGTTAAACCTTTTAACTCTTCAGTAAAAAATTCTTCATGTTTCTTACCAATATCCGCTATGAATTCTACAGCCTCTGCTGAACCGGCAGCAAGTTCCATGGCTGGAGTTCCAGTTTCAAACTTAAATGGCATTTCTGTATTATCATTTGCCATTACTCTGACTGTTTTCACTTTTTGACCTATCTGTTTTTTTACATAAAGAATTCCAAGATGTGGCCCAAAGAACTTATAGGCAGAGCAAAGAAGGAAATCAGTATCAATATCTTTGACGTCAATCCACCTATGAGGAGCATAGTGTACGGCATCAACTACAGTTAGGGCACCATATTTATGAGCTTCTTTAATACATTTCTTAACATCTGTAATGGTCCCGCATGAATTTGCTGCCCAGTTTATTGCAACAACCTTTGTTTTATCAGATAATTTAGATTTAAAATCTTCAAAATCAAGTGTACAAGTTTCCGGATGAATTTTAGCACTTTTTACCACGATTCCAAAGTCTTCTAAAGTTCTCCATGGTGATCTGTTTCCTTCGTGATCAAGGTCGGTTATAAGCACTTCATCCCCGGCTTTCATGGACCTTAGAAGACCAAAGGCCAATTTAAAGTTATTAGAAGAAGTGTTAGCACCAAATGCTATTTCTTCAGGTTCACAGTTTAAAAAATCTGCGAATACTTCTCTTGCTTGCCAATACAACTTATCGCTTTCTTGTGATGTTACATATGCACCTGAAGAATTTGCATTATGATAATATAGATAGTCGTTAATCTTATTTACGACTCTTACAGGTACCTGAGTTCCTCCGGGACCGTCTAAAAATGCTGCTGCGTTTCCATTTACAGTTTTGCTTAAGCATGGAAACTGTTCTCTTACATAATCAACGTTAAATTTAAAGTCTTTCATTAGTTCTTTGTATGATGTTATTTTAGAATCAATACATCAATACTCTCCTTTCTTATTTTGTGTTGGTTAGAAACGTATTCCTAAGTTTTGCATAAATTTCATAAGCTATAAACTATATTAACAATTTTAATATTTATTACATGTTTTGTCAAATATATGAGTAAAAATAAAAAAACCGGTTATGCACCGGTTTTTTGGTTTATAAGCTAAAATATTATATTCTAGTTACGTTAGAAGCTTGTTGGCCTCTGTTTCCTTGAGTAATGTCAAAGCTTACGGCCTGACCTTCTTCAAGAGATTTGAATCCGTCTCCTTGGATTGCTGAGAAATGTACAAATACATCATCTCCACCATCTACTGTAATAAATCCAAATCCTTTTTCTGCGTTAAACCATTTAACTGTACCTTTATTCATGAGGTACCTCCTAATTTTATTATACTCCATTGTAAGTTAAAAAAATTCACATATTTTTACAAATTATATACACGAACTTATATAATTTCTAAAAACATGTGAAATCTATAAATACTCTGCAATACTTAATTA
>CAZTML010000126.1:0-5305 GCA_964614935.1 uncultured Clostridia bacterium
CATTAAAAATCGGTATGGTTCACCAGCATTTTAAATTAGTACATAACTTTACAGTCCTTGAAAGTATTATTTTAGGCAGGGAAACCGTAAATATGGGTGTTTTAAAGACAGATGAAGCAAGAAAAAAGGTTGTAGACCTTAGTGAGCGTTATAAATTAAGAATTGACCCGGATGCGTATATTTCGGATATAACTGTTGGTATGCAGCAAAGAGTTGAAATACTAAAAATGCTTTATTCAGATAGTGAAATACTAATTTTTGATGAACCTACGGCTGTTTTAACGCCCCAGGAAATCGAAGAATTAATGAAAATAATGAAAGAATTAATTAAAGAAGGAAAATCAATTATTTTCATCTCACACAAATTAAATGAGATAAAAGAAGTTGCTGACCGTTGCACGGTTCTTAGGAAAGGCAAGTATATAGGAACTGTTGATGTAGAAACAACTACTAAGGAACAAATGTCAGAAATGATGGTGGGACGTAAAATAAATTTTAACATAGACAAAGATGATAAAGAAACAGGTCAACCTGTTCTTGAAGTTAGAGATCTGGTTATCAAAGCAAAAAATTCAAAGAAAAACATGGTTAATAATGTATCCTTTAAAGTAAATGAAGGAGAAATTCTTTGTATTGCCGGTATTGACGGTAACGGGCAATCTGAGCTTGTATATGGAATTACTGGACTTATACCTATCAATGAAGGGCAAGTATTACTTAAGGGCAAGGATATTACTAAAGAATCTGTCAGAAAAAAAAGTATAGGCGGAATGTCCCATATACCTGAGGATAGGCATAAACATGGTGTAATCTTGGACTTTGATTTAAAAGAAAATTCTGTTTTGCAAACATACTTTCAACCACGCTTTCAAAAAAATGGATTTATAAAATTTAATGCTGTAAGAGAATATGCGAAAAAATTAATAAAACAATATGATATAAGAAGTCCCAGAGATGAAGATTCTATAGTTAGAAATATGTCCGGCGGAAATCAGCAAAAGCTTATAGTTGCAAGGGAACTCGACAAAAATCCCGATATAGTACTAGCTGTTCAGCCTACAAGAGGACTGGATATAGGGGCTACAGAATATATCCACAAGCAAATAATAGCTCAAAGAGATCAAGGAAAGGCAGTCCTTTTAGTATCCTTAGAACTTGATGAGGTAATGGATGTAAGCGACAGAATTTTGGTTATATATGAAGGGGAAATTGTGGGCGATTTAAATCCTAAAGAAATCACTGTAGAAGAATTAGGACTTTACATGGCCGGGTCAAAGAGGAGTGATAAGTATGAAAAGAAGTAAACTATTGCAGTATGAAGGCTTTACCAGTTTTTTATCATCTCTGATGGCAATTGCTGCAGGACTCCTTGTTGGTCTTATAATACTATTAATATCTAATTCGAAAGATGCTCTTCCTGCTTTTTTTACAATTTTAAAAGGAGGATTTGCAGACGGTACTAAAGGTATGGCCCAAGTAATTTATTATGCTGTACCAATTATAATGACTGGTTTATCCGTAGGATTTGCTTTTAAAACAGGCTTATTTAATATAGGAGCATCCGGACAATTTACCTTAGGTGCCTTTGTAGCAATTTATATAGGGATTAAATGGAATTTTGTTCCCGAACAAATACATTGGCTAGTTGCCTTACTAGGAGCAATGGTTGCAGGAGCTGTTTGGGGTTCAGGTCCCGGCATACTCAAAGCATTTTTTAATGTAAATGAAGTTATAACATCCATAATGATGAATTATATAGGCATGTACCTAGTCAATATGTCAATAGTCAGAACTGTGTATGATTCATTAAAAAATCAAACCAAACCGGTTCTGAAAAGCGCCATAATTCCAAAGGCGGGTTTGGATAAAATTTTCAATACCAGCAATATTAATATTGGAATATTTATAGTTATTTTATCTGTAATAGTTATTTATATAATTTTGCAAAAAACCACTTTTGGATATGAATTAAAAGCTTGTGGAAGCAATAAGGAAGCAAGTAAGTATGCAGGAATTAATGAAAAGAAAAGCATTATTTTATCTATGGTTATAGCTGGTGCCTTATCAGGACTAGGAGGAGGTCTCTTATACCTTTCAGGTTCAGGAAAGTATATTCATGTACTTGATGTATTGGCACCTGAAGGATTTAGCGGTATTTCCGTAGCCCTCTTAGGTATGTCACACCCAATAGGTATACTTTTTTCTGGTTTATTTATAGCACACTTAGAGGTGGGAGGTTTTAATATACAACTCTACAACTTCGTGCCTGAAGTAATTGATATTATTATTGCTGTAATTATTTACTGCGGAGCATTTGCCCTCTTGTTTAAGCAAATTATCAGTAACTTTGTATTTAAGCCTGTTGAAGAGGTAGTTACAGAAACTTCTTCTGTTGATTATCCAGTAGGTATTGATGATATTGTTAAAAATAATGATGACCTTGTTGATGGAAATGAAAACATTGTTACTAATGAAAATGAAACAGAGCAAAGGGAGGATGTTTAAATGAGTATAGTTTATTTTATAGCACAGCAAACTATGTATTTTGCAATTCCCCTTTTAATAGTTGCTTTGGGTGGAATGTTCTCTGAAAGAAGCGGTATTGTAAATATAGCTTTGGAAGGAATAATGGTAATAGGAGCATTTTTCGGAATTGGATTTATAAATATTTTCCAAGATACCATGAGTGGGCAAACTCTTTTGATATTGGCCATATTGGTAGCAGGTTTAGCAGGTGCCATATTTTCACTATTCCATGCATTTGCAGCAATAAATTTAAGAGCCGACCAAACTATAAGCGGTGCAGCACTTAATATGTTTGCTCCTGCCTTTGCAGTTTATACGGCAAGAATGATTCAGGGAATTCAGCAGATTCAGTTCACGGATACATTTTATATTAGGAGCGTTCCAATTTTCGGAGATATCCCCTTTATAGGTCCTATACTGTTTAAAAATGCTTATATAACAACCTATATAGGATTAGCTATTGCTCTAATTTCGTGGTTTGTAATAAATCATACACGTTTTGGTTTAAGGCTTCGCGCCTGCGGTGAACATCCTCAAGCAGCAGATTCAGTTGGTATAAATGTTTACAAAATTAGATATGCAGGTGTAATTATTTCAGGCATATTAGCAGGAATCGGGGGAATTACATTTGTAGTTCCAACAAGCACAAACTTTAATGCAACTGTTGCCGGTTATGGTTTTTTGGCAATTGCAGTATTGATTTTCGGTCAGTGGAGAACAAAGAAAGTATTTTTTGCAGCATTTTTCTTTGGAATAATGAAGACCTTTGCGTCAGCATATTCAGGTATCCCTTTTCTTAAAGGTTTGCCTATTTCAAACGAAGTATATAAAATGATTCCTTATATAGCAACCTTGATAGTTCTTACATTCTCATCAAAGAATTCTCAAGCACCAAGAGCAGAAGGAATCCCATATGACAAGGGAAGCAGATAAATGTATAATAATAAAAACGCTATTTAGATAGCGTTTTTTAAATTGTCAAGTATTAACTAATTTGTTATAATGTATTTAATTAATCGCTAATTGAAAGGAGTCAATATGTTTGCTGATGATAAAATTTGGATAGGAAAAAGTGATAAAAGGGTCTACCTAGAGCCGAAAATGGCTAACAGACACGGGCTGGTGTCAGGTGCCACAGGTACAGGAAAAACAATAACATTAAAAGTATTAGCGGAATCCTTCAGTGATTTAGGAGTTCCTGTTTTTATTTCTGACATAAAGGGAGATTTGGCAAGTATTGCAGTTGCAGGAACAGACAATGAAAATATGCAGGAAAGAATCAATCGTTTTGGAATAGATAACTTTACATATAAAGGATTCCCAGTACAACTTTGGGATGTGTACGGTGAAGGTGGAATACCTGTTCGTACTACCATTTCTGAAATGGGACCCTTGATGCTATCAAGAATATTAGACTTAAATGATACTCAAGAAGGAATAATGAATATAGTATTCAGGGTGGCAGATGAAAGAGGACTTCTTCTCTTAGATTTAAAAGATCTAAGATCAATGGTTCAGTATGTGGGAGACAATGCCAGTGAATTAAGAATGAGATATGGAAATATTTCGGCTCAAAGCATTGGTGCGATTTTAAGAAGCATGCTGACATTGGAAGATCAGGGTGGTGAATTCTTCTTCGGAGAGCCGGAATTAGATATTCATGATTGGATTCAAACAGATTCTTCAGGAAGAGGAATTATAAATGTTTTGCACTGTGCAAAATTATTTTTAAACCCCTTATTGTACTCTACATTTTTACTATGGATGTTGTCAGAACTATTTGAGTGCCTTCCCGAAATAGGAGACCTAGATAAACCTAAAATGGTATTTTTCTTTGATGAAGCACACCTTCTTTTTGAAGACGCTCCCAAACAGCTTCTTGATAAAATAGAATTAGTTGTACGTTTAATTCGTTCCAAAGGCGTAGGTGTTTACTTTGTAACACAGAACCCTATGGATGTGCCAGATAACATATTGGGGCAACTAGGTAACAGAATCCAGCATGCCTTAAGGGCATACACACCTGCAGAAAGGAAAAAGGTTGTAACTGCAGCAGAAACGTTCCGTGAAAATCCTGAATTTGATACTGTGGAAGCTATAACAGAGCTTGGAACAGGTGAAGCCTTAATTTCATGCCTCGATGAAAAGGGGATTCCCGGTGTTGTTGAAAGAGCTTTCATATTACCTCCTCAAAGTCAGTTTGGAACAATAGACCCTATGCTTAGGAATCAAATAGTTGCAAGTGCTCCACTTTACAAAAAATATTATAAAGCAGTTGACAGAGAGTCAGCTTATGAAATGTTAACAGCAAAAATAGAAATGAAACAGCAAGAAGTCCTTATAGAAGCCCAAAGACAGGAAGAAGAAAAGAGACTTCTTCAGGAAGCAAAAGAAGAAGAAAAAAGACTTAAGATGGAGGCAAAGGAAGAAGAAAAAAGACTTAAGGCAGAAGAAAAAGAAAGAGAAAAACAAGAGAGAGAATTAGAAAAAGCCAAGAAAAAAGTAAGTTCAAAATTAACACCCGTTGACAGGGTTACCAACTCAGCCATGAGTGCAATAGGGAGAGAAGTTGGCCGTTCACTTGTAAGAGGAATTTTAGGTACCTTTAAAAGGTAATGAGAAATATTTAGAGCTTAAGATATGGAGAAACTTAAAAAGCTATGTATAATACAAACAAAGGTTTTGAATATGAAGAGATAGCTAAAAAATATTTACTTGAAAAAAATTATAAAATATTAGAAGAAAATTTTATCAGTAAGTTTGGAGAAATAGATATTAT
>CAZTML010000127.1:0-5297 GCA_964614935.1 uncultured Clostridia bacterium
TTATATTGTTGTCAGGCTGTTGTGCTGTAAGTGTACAACCTGCTGTTTGAGTATGAAATTTAAGCATCATTGATTTAGGATTTTTTGCTTTAAATCGTTCCTTCATGATTTTTGCCCAAAGTCTTCTTGCTGCCCTAAATTTAGCAACCTCTTCAAACAAATCATTGTGTGAGTTAAAGAAGAAGGAAAGTCTTGGAGCAAATGTATCAACATCAAGTCCTGCCTTTATAGCAGCATCCACATATGCAATACCGTCAGCCAAAGTAAATCCAACTTCCTGAGCTGCAGTTGAGCCTGCTTCTCTTATGTGATATCCTGAAATACTTATAGTGTTCCACTTTGGAACTTCCTTTGAACAATATTCAAATATATTTGTAATAAGTCTCATAGAAGGTTCTGTAGGGAATATATAAGTTCCTCTCGCTATGTATTCTTTTAAAATATCATTTTGGATTGTTCCTCTTAATTTGTCAGCTGATACTCCTTGCTTTTCTGCAACTGCTATATACATTGCCAACAAAACAGCTGCTGGAGCATTTATAGTCATGGAAGTACTTACTTTGTCTAGAGGGATTCCATCAAATAATATTTCCATATCTTTTAATGAGTCAATAGCAACCCCAACTTTTCCAACTTCGCCTTGAGCCAAGGAATGGTCTGAGTCATAACCTATTTGTGTAGGTAAGTCAAATGCAACAGATAAGCCTGTTGAACCCTGGCTAACCAAGTACTTGTATCTTTCATTTGATTCCTCTGCAGTTGCAAATCCTGCGTACATACGCATAGTCCACGGTCTCCCCCTATACATTGTAGGCTGATAGCCTCTTGTATATGGATATTGTCCCGGATATCCTATTTCTTCTTCATAATCAATATCTGCAACATCTTCTGGTGTATATAATCTGTTAACTTTAGCACCGGAAACAGATTTAAACTCTTCCTTACTTTCAGGGGCCTTACTTAAGGCTTTTCCTAATACATTTTCTTCCCAACTTTTTCTTGTGTCTTTCATTTGGGAAAGTTTTTCTTTATCGAACATTTTTGCCTCCTTTAATTAATTACGAATAGTTTCTCCCTATATCTTAATAGTAAATAGGTTTTTTTGCAATATGTTAAGGTTAAATGATTTTATTTATTTTAATCTTGCAAAACAGTATAGTCAAGCTAGGTCGCTTAAAACAAAAGGAACGACTTATGTCGTTCCAATAATTATTATACTATCCATATGAGATTCTTCGGGCAAGCCCTCAGAATGACATCTTATTCACTTATACTTCCACCCTCAAAGAGAATTTCAAACTCTTTTCCGGATATTGTTTCTTTTTCAAGAAGTGCTTGAGCTACATTGTGGAGTTTTTCCATGTTTTCGCCAAGAAGTTTTTCTGTTTTATGATAAGCTGTATCAATAATTCTTCGCATTTCAGCGTCAATTTTACCAGCAACTTCTTCACTGTAATTTCTTATCTTATTGAAGTCTCTACCTAGGAAAACTTCATCATCGCTGGTTCCGTAGGAAATAGGTCCTAAGGCATCACTCATACCGTAGGTTGTAACCATTGCCCGGGCAATTTTTGTTGCTCTTTCTATGTCGTTTGAAGCACCTGTTGATATATCATCAAGGGCTAATTTTTCAGCTACCCTTCCACCTAATAATCTTACAATATATTCTTCCATATCAGACTTTGATCTGTACGATTTGTCTTCTTCAGGAAGGTACATTGTAAATCCTCCTGCCCCACCTCTTGGAATAATTGTAATCATGTGAACAGGGTCTTTATTTGATGAAAGCCTTGCAACAACAGCGTGGCCTGCTTCATGGTAGGCAGTAAGTTTCTTTTCATTATCACTTATAACCTTACTTTTCTTTTCAGGTCCTGCAATAACTTTTGTAATTGCTTCTTCTATTATATCCATTGTAATAAGGGATTGATTGTGTCTTGCAGTTAAAAGTGCTGCTTCATTCATTGCATTTTCCAAATCTGCCGGAGTAAAGCCGGGAGTTCTCTTTGCAACTATTTCTAAGTTAACATCATCTGCAAGTGGTTTCTTTCTTACGTGGATTTTTAATATTTCTTCTCTTGCTTTTACATCAGGAAGTCCAACATGTACTTGTCTGTCAAATCTTCCCGGTCTCATTAATGCAGGGTCTAAAATATCAGGTCTGTTTGTTGCAGCTATGATGATTATTCCTTCATTGCCTGAGAAACCGTCCATTTCAACCAGCAACTGGTTTAAGGTCTGCTCTCTCTCATCATTGCCGCCGCCCATTCCGGCGCCTCTTCTTCTTCCTACTGCATCAATTTCATCTATAAATATAATACATGGTGCATTTTTCTTTGCCTGCTCGAATAAATCTCTTACTCTCGAAGCTCCAACACCAACGAACATTTCAACAAAGTCTGAACCAGAGATGCTGAAAAATGGCACTCCTGCTTCTCCTGAAACTGATTTTGCCAAATATGTCTTACCTGTTCCCGGAGATCCAACAAGAAGTACTCCTTTTGGTATACGAGCTCCCAGTCTTATAAACTTAGCCGGGTTTTTAAGGAAATCAACTATTTCGCTAAGTTCTTCTTTTTCTTCGTCAAGACCTGCTACATCAGCAAAGGTAATTTTCTTGCTAGGGTCATCGTCCTTGACCATTTTTGCTCGACTCTTGCCAAAAGACATTGCCTTGCCTGTTCCGCCACCTTGAGATTGTTTCATAAATACATACCATAAAACTCCCAATAATACCAACATTCCAACTGTAGGTAATGCTTGTAGCCACAGTGGGGTTGCAGGTGCCGGTGCACCTTCTAAAGCTATTTCACCAGATTCAACCTTGTCAGCTAAATATCTGTCATAAAAACTTGATGAAAACAAGAATACTGTTGGTACATATGAAGTAAAGGCAGTATCATCCTTATAAACTCCCTTCACCTGACTTTCGGTAAAGGAAAGTGATTTTACATTGTTATTTTGTATTTGAACTATAAGCTCGCTATAGGATATGCTTGTCACATTATTTGCAGGCTCAACCATACTTTGAACCAGCATTATTATTACGACAAATATCAAAATGTACATAGCGATGCTTCTCATAAATCCTTTCAATTAATGCCTCCTCTTTGTCTAAAAGACTACTATAGATTAAATTGTAACATAAAAATATATGCATTACAATTTTTAATTTAGATTTTTATTACTGGTATATTTCTTCCTTTAATATTGCTACATAGGGGAGGTTTCTGTACTTTTCTGCATAATCAAGACCGTAACCAACTACAAATTCATCCGGTACTTGGAAACCTATGTATTTTATATCCAAATCGATTGTTCTTCTTTCCTTTTTATCAAGTATGGTGCATATTTCAACAGTTTCAGGTCCTCTTGATTTAAGATTTTCAATCAAGTAAGCCAAGGTAAGCCCTGAATCTATAATATCTTCAACAATCAAGACATGTTTACCTTCAATGTTTTCATCTAAATCCTTAAGTATTCTAACTACTCCTGATGATTTAGTGTTTGCGCCGTAGCTTGATACTGCCATAAAATCCATATCTAGGGGCAAATCAATCTTTCTAACTAAATCACCCAAAAATACTACAGCACCCTTTAGCACGCATATGATTAATAAATCCTTACCCTTGTAATCCCGGGTTATTTTTGCACCTAACTCTGCTACCTTGTTTTGCAGTTCTTTTTCTTCAATCAGTATTTCCTTAATGTCATTATTCATTTACATGTCCTCCCTATTGAAACTTTCAGAATTTTTTTACTTACAGCTGACACCTTGTATTTTTCATTTATTCTGTAGCCTTCAAGCCATAGTATATTTTCATCATCTGCAAGAATTAGTTTTTTATCTCTTTCTTCTTTAGGTATTTTTAAATCAATAAAAATATCTTTAATTTTTTTGCTTCCCCTCATACCGCTAGGTATTATTACATCCCCAGGTCTTCGGTTTCTTACTTTTAAATTTCCTTTTACCCTATCATAATCGAAGTATAAAATCTCCTTGCCTTCAGTGTTTACAGCTTCTATATCTTCGATGTTTTCAACATTTAAAAACAAGGATTTATTTACCTCATTAATAAAATTCAATTTATTTAAAACAATATTATATTCAAAATCCGATACTTTTTCAACACTTTTATTAATAATAAAATTATCATAACTTATTGCAATTGTAAAGCCCTCAGTTAAGTCAATTTGTTTACCTGTTTTTCCTGTACATATTAAGCCTATAGCATTATCAATGTGCTTCATTTCAACATTAACAGTGTTTCCTTTTAATTCTTCAATTCCCCGCCTGATAACCCTTCCTGCTTCACCAATGTCTAAGGATTTAAGTATATTTAAATCTAAAACAAGCCTGTTTTCTGTTTTTTCCTTAAGGACCTCAGAAAATTTCCCTTCCACATATTTTTCAATAATTTTCTTATCCCTTTCCATAGCTTCAGACATTCTGTAAAGAGAATTTTGTATAGAGGGATTGAAGTTTCCTTCTAAGTAAGGAATTAAATTAAGCCTTATTTTATTCCTGCCGTATATATCCTGAGTGTTTGTAATATCAATACAGTATTCATAATTATTTTCATGAAGATATGTCAAAATTTCATCTTTAGAAACATTTAGCATAGGCCTTATTATATTATCCTTTATGAAAGTCATGGCACTTAAACCGTCAATTCCTGTTCCCCTGATAATTCTTTGTAAAACAGTTTCAGCCTGGTCGTTAAGATTATGGGCAACAGCTACCTTGCCTCCGCCAACCTGGTTTAAATTTTCCTCAAAGAAACTATACCTTAAAATTCTTCCTGCTTCTTCTTCCGTAACCTTTAAGTCCTTAGCATATTCCGTTGCATTTTTGCGCTTAACAAAAAGTTTTATACCATATTTATCGCAGAGATCTCTCGCAAATTCTTCGTCATAGAGGGCATCTTGGCCACGATACATATGGTTTATATGAGAAGCATACAGATTGAAACTTAAAGTTTCCCTTAATATTCTTAAATTATGAAATAAAAAAACCGAGTCAGGTCCCCCTGACAAAGCAATCAGTACATTATCCCCTGAATTTATTAACTTTTTTTCTATGATATTACATTTTACAGTATTATACATAATTTTCCTCATTTATATATATAAAATAGATTATACCACAAAAACAATATTTTAAAAATAAAAATAAAAAATAAAGGAAGATTAAAAATCACTTCCTCTCCTAATAATATCAACAGGACCTCTTTCATGTTTTCCTGTTATGGAACTAGTTTGATGGTCTGATAAAATACTTATTTTTGTATCCTTAC
>CAZTML010000128.1:0-5261 GCA_964614935.1 uncultured Clostridia bacterium
GACTGTATAGGGTCAGTAATGGCCCTGTATGAATTCCTTAAACCTTTAAATAAGGATGTAACAGTCATGCTTGATGGTAAAATACCTTTTAATTATAAATTTTTTGTAGATGAAAGTGTTATTGCAAAAGAATACGATAATGAAAAATTTGACCTTTTGTTTGTTTTGGATTCAAGTGATAGAAAGAGACTTGGTATGTTTGAAGATGTACTAAATAATGCAAAGAACACAGTGGTTATAGACCACCATGTTACAAACGAAGGATTTGGAGACATCAATATAATAGACCCTAAAATGAGCTCTACAGGGGAACTTTTGTATGATATATTAAAAACATCACAAATGAATATCTCCAAGGAAGCTGCTCTTTTAATCTACATAGCTATTTTAACTGATACCGGTAAGTTTTCTTATTCAAATACTACCAGCCATACACACAAAAAAACTGCTGAATTAATTGACCTTGGTGTTGATGTTGCAGAAATTGATAATATTATATATAATTCAAAACCTGCTAATATAGTGAGGGCATTTATAGACTGTGTAAGTGGAATTGAACTTTATTATGGCAATAAGTTTGGCATAACAGCAATTACAAAAGATATTTTAAATAAAAACAAGGCTGAAATGGCAGATGTTGACGGGGTTGTTGAATACATAAGAGAAATTAAAGAAGTTGAGGTATCCTGTGTCCTTAAAGAAAATGCTGATGGTATAAAGGTAAGCTTAAGATCTAAAAACTATGTGGATGTTTCAGCTGTATCAGCTAAGTATGGTGGCGGAGGTCATTCAAAAGCTGCTGGGTTTGAAGTTAATGACAATCTTGAAAATACAAAAAGGATTCTATTAGAGGAATTTAAAGAATATTTTGGATAAAATGATAGGAATACTAAATATATTAAAACCAACGGGAATGACGTCTCATGATGTAGTAAGTTCCGTAAGAAAAATATTGAATATAAAAAAAATCGGCCATGCAGGTACACTTGATCCTAATGTGGCTGGAGTATTGGTTATTTGTGTAGGTAAAGCGACCAAATTTAGCCAATACCTAATGGATGGCGACAAAGAATATGTTTGTGAGCTCGTATTAGGACAAAGTACTGATACTCAAGATAGCTACGGTCAGGTTACAGAAAAATCAGACGAATTTTTAGTAACAAAAGACCAATTAAATTTAGTCTTAAATGAATTTGTAGGAGAGCAAACACAAGTACCTCCTGCATATTCTGCTGTAAAGTTAAATGGAAAAAAATTATATGAGTATGCAAGACAAAATATCCCTGTAGAAAAGCAGGGAAGAATGATAAACATTAAGAATATAGACCTTCTAAAATTTGATGGGAAAAGTGCCCTTTTAAAAGTTAAGTGTAGCAAGGGTACCTATATGAGAACTCTTTGTAATGATATTGGAAGTAGACTGGGAACATTTGGGCATATGGGGATTTTAGTAAGAAGCGAGTCAAAAGGTTTACATATTAATAATTCTGTAACCCTAGAACAGCTTAAATTTTTAAATGAGACCAATAGATTAATTGAATGTATGATTCCTGTTGAAGATATATATGAGCTAGATAAGGTTTATGTAGACGAGAAACATTACGACAGACTTACAGCCGGAAATGAAATCATTGCAAATGTAAATGTTACAAGTGAGAAATTTTATGTATACTGCAGGAACAATCTTATTGGAATTGGAAAAAAGGTTGATGAAAGCAGAATTAAAATAGACAAAATGCTTATGTAATAGGGTGATACATATGAAAAATGATATAGGCTCATGTATAGCAATTGGAAACTTCGATGGCATACATGTAGGACACGATGTTCTTATTAGAAGAATGATTGATTTAAGCAAGAAAACGAATCAACGAAGTATAATAATTACATTTAAATATACAAGAAATGATCTTAAAAAATCATCAATGAATATGAAATATATCAACAGTCCTCAATCAAAATTTCAAATATTGAAATCTTACGATGTAGACGAAGTTGTTGAAATAGAATTAAATGAGATTATCTCTAAATATAGTCCGGAACAATTTATAAAATTGTTGGTGGATGATTATAATGTAAAAAATATAGTCGTTGGATATAATTTTAGATTTGGTAACAAGGCAAGTGGAAATATTAATACTTTAAAAGAATTCCAGGATAAATATGGCTACTGTGTAGAAGAATTGACTCCTGTTAAATACAACGGGATTGCAATAAGTTCAACCTTGATTAGAAGCTTATTGACTGAAGGAAAAATTAACGAAGCAAATACTCTCTTACTTAATAAATACACTATATTCCGTGAAGAACTAGATATAGACTTTAATAAAAACATAGGTTTTGTAGATAATAAAAGTAGCATTTTAGTACCGCCTGATGGAAAGTATCTAGTTAAGGCGGGGAAAAAAGACTATGTTTTAACTATCGTTTCTAACAAAAGCGGAGCTACTCTAGTTTTTGACAAACAAGTTGAAGACGACAGGGACATTGTATTCATTGGTAAGCTTTGAAAGGTAAGAAAAATTAAAATTAGAAAAATTAATGTTTACAAAAATATTGTTATGTGGTAAACTTTATAAGTTCCATAGACTAAGTTTAACGACTCCTCAACGTTTTGCTTGGATTATGGTGAAAATTATATATTGGAGGCTAAAATGACTAAAGAACAAAAAACTCAAATTATTGAGCAGTACAGAATAAATGAAAAGGATACTGGCTCACCTGAGGTTCAAATAGCTTTGTTGACATTCAGAATCAACAATCTTACTGAACACTTAAAGGACAACAAGAAGGACCATCACTCAAGAAGAGGACTTTTACAAATGGTTGGACAAAGAAGAGGTTTTCTTAACTACTTAATAAAAACTGACATCGAAAGATATAGAAGCATCATAGCAAGATTAGGATTAAGAAGATAAGTAGACTACCCAAATTTATAATTTGGTGTAGGTCGCTTATACTGAAATTATTAAAGCGGGGGATCCCCGCTTTATATTTTACTGAGAAAGATTAAAAGGAGGTACCATGGAAGAAAAAATATTTAAATATTTACTTGACGGAAAAGAATTAAAAGTAACAATTGGCAAGATTGCAGAACAAACAAACGGTTCTTGTATAGTTCAATTTGGAGATACTGTAATAATGGCCAATGTAGCAGCATCAAAAGAGCCTAGACAAGGTATTGATTTTTTCCCGCTGAGTGTAGATTTTGAGGAGAAACTATATTCTGTTGGAAAGATACCAGGTGGTTTTATAAAAAGAGAAGGAAGACCAGGAGAAAAGGCAATACTTACGTCAAGATTAATTGATAGACCTTTAAGACCACTATTTCCTGAAGGATTTAGGAACGACGTTGCAGTAACTGTAACAGTATTATCTGTTGATCAAGACTATTCTCCTGAAATTACAGGTATGATTGGTTCATCAATTGCTTTGTCAATATCAGACATACCTTTTGAAGGACCTACAGGTGCTGTAAATATAGGGCTTATTGACGGTGAATTTATAATAAATCCTAACAGTAAGGAAAGAGAAAAAACACAACTTGACTTGACTGTTTCAGGAACTAAAGAAGCCATCATGATGGTTGAAGCAGGAGCTAATGAAATTACAGAGGATGTAATGCTTGATGCAATTCTATTTGCTCATGAAGAAATCAAAAAAATCTGTGACTTCATCAATGAAATTGCAGCTGAAGTAGGCAAAGAAAAATTAGATTACATAAAATTCGTATGTGATGAAACTATTGAAAAAGAAATAAGAGAATATGCTTCTCCAATAATTAATGAAGCAATTATTGAAGAAGATAAGGTAAAAAGACAGGAAAATATCGACAATTTTAAGGCTCAAGCTAAGGAAGTATTCTTAGAAAAATATCCTGAAAATGAAGCAGATATTAGTGATGCTCTTTCTAATATAATTAAAGAAAAGGTTAGAGAGAATATACTTGTAAGGGGTATAAGACCTGATAACAGAAAAGCAGATGAAATCAGAAAGATTACCTGTGAAGTAGGAATACTACCAAGGACTCATGGTTCAGGACTATTCACTAGAGGTCAAACACAGGTTCTTAATGTTGCAACATTAGGGGTATCCAGTGATGAACAAACATTAGACGGAATTTCTGAAGAAACTTCAAAACGCTACATGCATCACTATAATTTCCCTTCTTATTCAGTTGGTGAAACAAGACCATCAAGAGGTCCGGGAAGAAGAGAAATTGGTCACGGTGCTTTAGCCGAGAGGGCTTTAGAACCTGTTATACCAAGTGTAGAAGAATTCCCTTATACCTTAAGACTTGTTTCTGAAGTATTAAGCTCAAACGGTTCATCATCAATGGCAAGTGTGTGCGGTTCAACACTTTCATTAATGGATGCAGGAGTTCCAATTAAAGCCCCAGTAGCAGGAGTTGCAATGGGTCTCATGAAAGAAGGAGACAATGTAGTAGTCCTTACAGACATACAAGGTATGGAAGACTTCCTTGGAGACATGGACTTTAAAGTTGCAGGAACAAAAGATGGTATAACAGCTATTCAAATGGATATTAAGGTACATGGAATTGACAAGAGTATTCTAGCTGATGCTTTGACAAAAGCTAATGCAGGAAGAATGTTTATCTTAGATAAAATGCTTGCATGTATTGATAAACCTAGAGAAGAAGTTAGTAAATACGCACCTAAGATTATATCAATGACTATTAATCCTGAGAAAATAAGAGATGTTATAGGTTCAGGCGGAAAAGTAATCAACAAGATTATTGAAGAAACCGGAGTTAAAATAGACATTGAAGATGACGGCTCAGTATTAATCGCAGCTGAAAATGTTGAATCTGCATACAAGGCTAAGAAAATAATCGAAGGTATAGTTAAAGATATAGAAGTAGGCGAGTTAATACTTGGAAAAGTTGTAAGAATAGCAACTTTTGGAGCTTTCGTTGAACTTACTGAAAACAAAGACGGTTTACTTCACATATCACAAATTGCCAATGAGAGAGTTAATAAAGTTGAAGATGTATTGAATATAGGAGATGAAGTCCTAGTAAAAGTTCTTGAAATCGACAACCAAGGCAAAATCAAACTTTCAAGAAAAGCAGCTCTTAAAGAAGCAGAAAAAGAAAACAAATAAATAAAACTTTAAGATAACAAATATCATAGCGTATTTGTTATTTTTTATAGCCCTAACCTTATTTAGTCTTCCTTATTCTATATATTATAATACTATCAATAGTACTTGTAATCCTAGTCAATATTTGATAATATTTA
>CAZTML010000129.1:0-5226 GCA_964614935.1 uncultured Clostridia bacterium
TTTCTTAGCCATTACAATAAAATTGAATTGGACAAATTTTCAAGTATTTAGTGCGGAGTTACAGTTGATTCATACAATAATAAGGGCGTTAGCCCGTTGTCATTGCTATGAATAAGCTGCGAAACAGCGTGTCATTATGAACCGCAGGTGAAGAATCTCATTATTTAAACCCCGCGATCATGCCCTAGGCTCAGGTGGCAGTTCAATAGTGTTTGAACTGTCAGTTTAATCCCCCTTAGAATTTAAAATATATAAATGGATTATATGTTCCAATAACAAGGAAGTTAATCGATAAAAGTAGGACAATCAAAAGTCCAAGGTCTGATAAAACTGAAACTACAGCATTTTCATTGTATTTTCTGTAGATATTTTTAAATATAGGAGTAGAAAACACTATCCCTAAGGCAAATGCTAAAATATATTTAAACTGTAAGACTTGTGTATATATAAGGATATTGAGAGTTCCGGGGCCATTTCTACCTAGAAGAGATGCTAGAAACCCCGGTATTAAGCTTATGTCTTCAAATCTAAATATTACCCAACCCAAAATAACGACAATTAAAGTATAAAGGTGTTGCAAAAAAGTCGGAATCCTTTCTAGAAAATTTGTAAGCAAAGTCCTCTCTAATAAAAGCATAATCCCATAAAATAGTCCCCAGAGAATATAATTCCAGCTAGCTCCATGCCATAAACCTGTCAAAAGCCACACAATAATTATATTTCTAATCCATTTACCTTTTGATACCCTATTTCCTCCTAAAGGAATGTATACATAATCTCTAAAAAATGTGGACAAAGACATATGCCATCTTCTCCAAAAATCTGTTACAGATTTAGCTATATAGGGATAATTGAAGTTCTCTAAGAAATGAAAACCTATCATCCTGCCCATACCAATAGCCATATCCGAATATCCGCTAAAATCAAAATATATTTGTAGGGTATAGGCAATAATAGCTACCCAAGCCCCAAGCATACCATAATATTCTGGACTTTGAACAATGATAGAGTCACATATAACAGCTACGTTATTAGCAATTATAACCTTTTTACCTAAACCAATAATAAATCTTCTCGTACCACTTGAAAAGTCACTTATATTTTCCTTCCTATTTTCTAGTTCATGTTCAATTGTTTCATATCTTACTATAGGACCGGCAATTAATTGTGGAAATGCTGATATATATGCACCTAAATACATAGGGTTTCTTTGTACCTTGACATTTCCCCAATACACATCTATAACATAAGATAATATTTGGAAAGTGAAAAAAGATATACCTATTGGTAAAGGAATGTTCAACATCAGCATATTTATATTAAATATACTATTAAGGTTTTCAATTATGAAATCTGAGTATTTAAAAAATCCTAAAATAGATATATTAAATACAAGAGTAGCAATAAAAGCGATTTTTGACCTATTAGGCTTATCTCTAAAATGTTCGATCATTATAGCCCCAAAATAATTTACCATAACAGATGCTATCATCATAAAAACATATAAAGGTTCCCCCCAGGCGTAAAAAAAGACTGAGGCGGCTAATAGAATTAAATTCCTATACCTTCTACTAGGAAAAATAAAATAGACTAATAAAAACATTGGCAAAAACACAAATATAAATACTAAACTAGAAAACACCATAATCTTTACCTCAACATAAAAGTATTTGCCGGGCCATCCCAAATAAATGTTGAATAACCACTGAAGAACAAAATATCAGTAATATTGTTTTCTTGTATCAAACTATCAATATCAGTTCCATAAAGTTCTTTATATAATCTAAAATCTATAAAAATAGTCTTATCAAAATGAGATGCTAAAAAGCTATCTATACAGTTATCCGTAGAATCCCCAAATACTAGGAGATTCCTTCCTGTATCATTTTCAAAGTTAAATTCTACCTTTGCATAATCAGGATGCCAATAAGTTCCATAATGATTTTCATAAATATTCCCATTTGGTGTATCACCATTTATATACTTGTCCTTAAGGCTGAAGTTATCCGATGGTTCTTTATCATCTACCATAAGAGTATATTTGGGCATATCCATTAATTCAATATCCCATAGTTCATCGTAGTATTCATCTAGCATTGTTACCCTTGCCATAGAACCTCTAAATTCTAGCCCTTCAATTTTAAATGTCTTCTTTACATCTTTAGGTCTTCCTATATCAATTTTTGTGTTGATAAGTTCTATGATATCCTTATAGCTTTCATATCCCCCAAATATATTCAAATGGTGATCTGTTTTGTAAAAGTGCTTTTCATAAGAATTAAAATTTTCTATATTAAAATATGACATGGATATTTCCTCGTCTAGTGTAGAAGTAAAGTTTTTTATATAATTATACTCATTATAAGGGTATAAGCTATTATCATTTTCCTTTGATGACTTCCATACTGATGGTATGTAATAAAGATATAAATTAACATCAGGAAACTTATCGTTCAACTTTTTGGAGTATTGATTATAAAAATTTGCTGCATTTATAAATTGTTTATTAGAAATGCTATCGTTAAAATCATATAACTTTATTAATCTTTCGCTATCAATATTGTCATAATAGTATAAGTTCCATTTCTTGGTCAATGGAATACTGCTATATTCACCCTCTAAAGTATTATACAATACAAAGTTCATGCTTCTATCAAGGTTTGTATTGCTTTCTAATATTTGATTGTATCCTGGAAATCTATAAAGAATAACATCTTCAATTTTAGCCTTATAGGTCTCAACTAAATTTTGATAGCTAGAAAACATCTCATCTGAGCCATATACATTTGGCCTTATCGAATTCCCTAACTCACGTGAATTGGAAGCAATGTTTTTAACTATTGCGTATGGCATAAATAGCAAAAAAGAACTTATTATTATTACAAAAGATATTATTAAGAGCTTGTTCCTTTTCATTTTAACCTCTTCCTAAGCTTTATTGATTTGTTAAATTATGCAACCAAGCTTTGTTGTTTTAATCACCAGCTATTATATCACCAAATTTCAATATTTAAAACTACTATTAAGATAAAGAAGAAAACTATCGACCTTTTTGACATTGATACTCTTTTAAGAAAGAAAGCGATAAAAAATGCTCCCGCTTACAGTAACCAGTTATTATTATTTCAAACTGTCTACCATAAGGGGAGCATATATATTATACTCTTCTTTTCATATTTCTTAAACTCTTAGGTTCTGACAAAATCTCAGAATATATGATGCCTTTTAATAAATCTCTCTTCAGGTCTAAATCTAGATTATTATACTTTGATCCTGCAGAAATACCAGCCTCATTAATTCCTCCAATTTCCTCATAACCACCAATAACATCAACTTCTAAGCCTATAGGTTTGGGTGGTGCTACCGGCTTTGGTTTAGGGAGATCTGACAACATGGAAGGTTCCTGACGTTCTGGCGCCATGGATGGTTGTGCCGGTTTTGCTGGACGAGCCGATTGTGCTGACTGTACCGGTCGCGACCATTGTGTCGGTTGCCCTAATCTTTGCTTTTCTTTTCCACCTTGCATTTCTTTTTCTATGCTTTCTATAAATGTGCTTAAAGTATTTTTACTTTTTTGTTGACTAGTTCTTTTTTGATTTGTAACTTCTTTGTTCTTCTTATTGGCGCCTTTAACAAAAGCACTTCCTATAGCCCAGATAACAAGAATTATCAGTCGTTCCATTTAATCACATCCCACTATTATTGTTATCCTCTTTAGTTGCTTTAGAAATAGAATCCCTCATATTTGTATCTGCTAATATATTTTTCATATTATAATAATCCATTGCACCCATATTGCCTTCTTTTAAAGCTGCAGCTAAAGCCAATGGTACCTGTGATTCTGCTTCTACTACTTTTGCTTTCATAGCTTGAACTTCGGCTATCATTTCTTGTTCCTTAGCTACTGCCATTGCTCTTCTTTCTTCAGCTTTCGCTTGTGCAATCTTCTTATCAGCATCCGCTTGTTCCATTTGTAATTTCGCGCCAATATTTCTTCCTATATCTACATCTGCAATATCAATTGATAATATTTCAAAGGCAGTTCCGGAATCTAAACCTTTATCAAGTACAGTTCTAGATATACTGTCAGGATTCTCTAATACATCTGAGTGAGATACAGAAGAACCAACAGTAGTAACAATACCTTCACCAACCCTGGCAATAATTGTTTCTTCACCAGCTCCACCTACAAGTCTTTCAATATTAGCTCTTACTGTTACCCTAGCCTTTACAATTACTTCAATACCATTTTTAGCAACCGCAGATATGTTAGGGGTTTCTATAACTTTAGGGTTTACACTTACTTGAACTGCTTCTAGTACATTTCTACCAGCTAAATCGATAGCTGCTGCTCTTTCAAATATTAATGGTATATTGGCTCTTTGTGCTGCTATTAAAGCATCTACAAGTGTATTTACATTACCACCTGCTAAATAGTGAGCTTCTACTTCGTCAATGTTTAAATCAAGGCCTCCCTTTGTTGCTTTAATCATAGGGTTTACTATCCTACTTGGCACTACCCTTCTAAGCCTCATTCCAATAAGAGTAGATATTTTGATTCTAACTCCTGAGAAGAATGCTGTAATCCATAAACCAACGGGTACAAATGTAAAAAATAAAATTAACAGTATAATTATGAGAATTGATAATCCTCCGGTAAATAATAGTTCCATACTAAATCCTCCTTACAAATATTTTTGATCCTTCAACTTTTACAACTTTTATCTTATCATTTCTTACTATAAAACCACCATCTGACAATGCGTCGTATTTGATATTTCCTATTTCAATAAAGCCAGCAGGTCTAAGTTCAGATAAGGCAATACCTTCTTCACCTAATAAGTGTTCCATATCTTCAGAAGGAATATATCCCTTCTCCTTAAGCAATTCATTGCTTAAGATTACGTTATTAAAAATTTTACTCCTGTAACCTAACTTTACAAATATTATTGTCGCAATTGTTGTCAATATTATGGCGATACTTAGTGATAGTACAGCTGAATGTAAATTATTCATTGCCATTATTATTCCTACGATGAAAAATATTATCCCAGAAATACCAGGCAGGCCAAATCCAGGCACCATGCCTTCAATGACTATTAGGATTAACCCTATTACAAACAACGTTAGGGATATCCAATTAGAATTACCGGCTAAGATATTGCCTCCAAAATATAATCCAAAGGCAATTATACTTGCTATACCTCCTACACCAAAACCAGGAGT
>CAZTML010000130.1:0-5160 GCA_964614935.1 uncultured Clostridia bacterium
ATAAACATTAAATTCCCCCTTTTATGTAAGTGCTATTATTATACCAAATTATTGTAGTTTGTTTAATAGTTATTTTTTAAAAAAATGTTACGTAATCATATTTTATATTGTCTATATAGTAATGGGATTAGTACTTACACGGGATGATTTGTTACCAGATTGCATTTGTAAAGATTATTATTATCCATGTAATATAGTAAGAGGTAAAATTAGTCCTATGTTTCATCATATTAAGCAAGGGTGGAGATACCATTGGGATAATCAAATTATAGGTAAAAAACAAGTGTGTTATAGGATGTTTTTACTTCTTTAGCTATATATTATAATACTTTTATTTAGAAAGGAAGGTATGGGCAACTCGCCACTGATTAAGTGTCAGAGTTTGCTCGAAATATCATGCAAACAGCAAGAAAAAAAATATCTTCAATGCTCGTCATTGCAATGGTTTTACAGTTTTTTACTTTCTCGGCATTTGCCACGGATTCAGATAGCAATGAAACTTTTGATGGTTACATAATTAACGCAGAAGCCATCGACGACAGTGCAACAAAGTATGTCAATGCATTCGCTTTCGAAAGTGCAGAAAGTAGTGACAGTCTTGCGAACATAGAGAATATCAGAATCGAAGTTGCTGGAAATTATTCTGTTTCCGTAAACCTTAATATTGATGAAAATATCTCTATTAGATCTGGGGCAACTTTCCACGGGAGCATTTATGCATTGAATGGAAATGGATATTTTGACGATAAGCTTATTGTTGGGAGCTTTGAGCCTACGATAAATTATAGTATTGTACTTTTTAAGATCCTTAACAGCGACTCATCCCCTGTATTGAATTTGCTCGTGGAAAATCTCGAAACTGGCGAATTGACGGACTACTCATTCGAGGTTGATTCTAAACATTTTGACAAACTTATGCTCGTTGCTAAGGAGACCACAAAGCAGCTAGAGAGCACAAAAGATGAGAAAGGCTCTATCACACCGCAAGTACTGGTTGCTGAGGAAGTTATTTCTTTAATGCAACCAGGCAAGAATTATCTTTCGGCAGAAAATGCGGGTCTGCTCCGTGCACAGAGTAATTCTAGTTTTTTAAGTACATCCAGCTACAGTGCAACAGCAGCAACTGCGTCAGTATTAGGCACATTTTGCACAAATATGGAGGAGGCTTCATCTAGTGGATATACGCCGAGCACAACAATGCAGTCAGTGCTGAGTCAGACGGGATGGAAGATGTACAAAACTAGCGGACATTTTTATGTCATGCATGGTGTCGCAAATACAAGCACGGAACAGCTAGTAGGCATTACATATTGTTCCTTATCAGATGAAAGACCGAACGATGGGAATCAGATAAATGCTAGTTTCACAGTTGCTGGCTCTGTTACATTGTCGTATGATAAAACGGCAAAAAAAGCATACCTTCTTCAATCCAACACTGGTATAAGGTTAGAGGATGCAACCATAGCCATCGAGCTTGTGGGCGGAACAACCAATTTTTACGAAGCAACAAAAACTTTCTCATTAGAAGGGGGCAAGTCCAACTTCGTAAAAGATATCTTTATTGCAATCGCTTCTAAACTTGGCGTCCCGAGTTTAATATGGAGTGCACTTAAAACTACAAACGATAGCTCAACAACCGTACAATTCGGCAATGACGCAAATCAAAATAATGTATATGATGGCTTAATTCGCGCAGCATCAAACAAAACTGCTGCAGACAGATACCTTTGGGGTAAAAAGACGAGTTTGGGGGTTATTGCCAAATATTATACTACAAGTGGAAAAACATTCAGCTCTTACAGGATTGCCTATGGGTTCACCGGCTATTCAGTCATTTGATTTTGCTCTTGACATCCTTTCGCTACGAGAGCTATAATATTTTCAATAGCATAAGAATAACGAATATCTATAGTAGAGTAGTTTGTTAGCTCGGTTTAAAAGGCGGTTGACTTATAAGGCAACCGCCTTTGAATGGTTTTTCAATATTACTCCCGATTGAAGCATTTTTAACAGGATTTCACGATATATCTTATTTCAGACTAAGGGGAGGACAGAAGTGTGAAACAAAGGGTTCGTAAACCCCAACAAAAAATTAAAATTAGTATAATATTGAAATTTTTAAAAAGGAAACAGTAATCTTGACTGTCATCCAGGGTCTTATTAAATGGTTTAATAACCAAAGATAAGTGTACGGATTCAATGTCCCACTTGTTTATGCCCTGAGCGAAGAAAAAGGAGTGGTAAAAATTATGGTTAAAAGAATATTCTCCTGTGCTCTTGCGGCTATACTTCTTGTCGCATGTACAGCAAAAATATTATCTTACAGCAATAAAGTGAATCTAAAAAATGAGTATCAGCATGAACTGATAGTATCTTTGTTTTCAATTCAGGTGATGATCAATAGCGCTATAGAAAACAATAATCGTGCGGATATTAGAAACGCCGCTTTGAAATATGAAAGGATGGGAACTGTTTTCGCAACAATGTCATCACAGCTTTTTGATTCTTTTCTTGATTCCGGCGAGTGGGGTAAGGCAGCAAGAATCTTGCTCGGAAACAATTCACCATCAACACTCTTTCAGACATTCGACGAGCCATTATCAGAAGAGGAAATAAACTTCCTTACGCAAATCTCAGCGATAAACCAAAGCCTATTTATAGAGATTTCTGATGATTCTAATCCCCAAGGAGTTAGGGAGTTGAATAACATCTCACTTGAGAGGATATTGAATAATCATCATCAAAACACACTTAAAGAATTCCTTGCATCTTTGTGATTCTAAAATATATTGATTTGTCAGAATGTGAAAGCAACTTGACACTATCTCCGGTTTATTAGTTTGAGTTTCCCCAAAATTAGAAACTAAAAAATCATGAAGCTGCCAATTTAAAGTATAGATATCATACTGCTGTGATTTGTAGATATTGGGTATAAAGCTTTGAATTCCAACTTTTGTTTTAACTAAAATGCTTTCTATAGCATAGCCAATAGCATAGTAAATAAACTTAGGAATGTCATAAATTCTCTTTGAACATTTCTTGAGTTCTATAAAAAACATGCTATTGGGTTTTTCAGCTATCATAATTCCAATATATCCAACGGTTATAGTTGTAATTAGATTAAAGTTTCGGATTGATTTCAATGACCAAACTCTGATATCCTCAAAATCAAACTGTTGTTTCTTAAATTTAAAATATTCTTCTATACGCCATCTCATTAAATACACTTTGGTTACTAAAAGAGACAATTTTTTCTTTATTTTTGATAAAATATCTAAAATATAAAATATTCATTTGCATCAAAACCTCTATCCAAAGTTCTGATACATTTATTACCAAAGTATTGGCTAAGCGTGTTTAATATTTTGATTAACCTATCGTTATCCATTACTCTCTTACCATCATCAAAATCATGAAGGTTCCTTGATAAACGTTCAATAGTCTTTTTAAGAGTTATGGATTCTTTTAAAGAACGTTTAATTTCGCTTAAATGTGTTTTACTTCCTTCAAGCAATCCGTAAATCATCTGTGTAAGAATTTTTTCATCGGTTTAGAATCGTTCTATCGTCTTACTATCACCTTATTTACCTTTAGATGATATAAGGTTCTCTTTTATTTTATAACAGAAACCATCAATTACCTTTGCCCCAAAATAGCTAACAGTTGCAATAAATATAGCCTTTTTCACTTCAATATTCATAAATATATGACTAAAAATTAAAAAATATTAAATATTTAATAAACCCCACAAGTTTTCCTATAGCAACTTCTTCTACTTCATAAATTTACCATAAAAAAAGAAGTGGACGTTAAAATAACTATAGTTTAGTTGAAATTACGTCAACTTCCACTTCAATATTTCAATATATCTACGCTTTTATTATGTAGCTTGCTTATGCTTTATTTTAATGTGTCTCTATTGTTGAATAAATGGTTGTGGTCTCTGCAAGATTTCCTAAGTCATTATATACATTACCTGTTACAGAAAGCCTGTAAGTTCCTTTGGCAATTTTTTCGGATGCTACATTTGAACATTCAATTGAGCCTTTTTTTGTCCAGGTAGCTATAGTCGTCCATTTACCAGAATTTAGTTTTTGTAAACTCATAACTAATTCACTTGAACTATCGCTTGAGCGTTGGAGCATATCACTTGAACATGTAGCATTTCCTGAAGAGCTTATTTTTAGGTATGCAGAAATGTTCATAATATATGTCCACATAGGGGTTATGTCTCGATTGCTAATTTCTGCTGTAGCTAATGTTTGCACCGAAAATGATAGTAATATGATGGCTGCCAAGGTTATTAAAAGTATCTTCTTCATTTGGATCTCCTTTTCATGTATTTTATTCCCTATTTATTAGACAACTAAAAGCATGATAGTGTAACATTTTTTTAAAATTATTTATATTTTATATTAGTAGCGATTTTTACTAACTCTTCATTAGTTACAGTATCATCATTACTAGTGATTACAATAGAATGGTTATGGTGTCTGAAAATTAATGTCACGTATCCTGGTTTTCTATAAATATAGCCTATCTCGTTATTTATGTTTACAGTGTATTCTTCGCATTCTTCTGAGTCAATGCTAAATGCTGTATTGTCACTATAGAGTTTTATATTGAATAGCATGCTATTGTAATTATAATAGGTCAGGGAGTGATAGTTGAGAGTTTCAGTTTCATCCCTTAAATCATATCCTTCTGGTATATATTCGACAGTTATGTTTGTTGTTTTTTGGATATCATTTTTTTTGGGTGTGAATGATAAATGAGTTTCAAATATCTCTATATAGTAGTTTAAAACCTTTGCTCTAAAAGCATCGACTGTGATAAAAGGAATAACAAAAGCAGAGGTTAGTATCAGGACAAGTACTGCAATTTTTAACAATAATTTTTTTAACTTCCTCTTTTTTGATGAATGTTTATTGTTTTTACTTAAATATTCGTCGATCATAGAATGTATTTTTTTATCTAACTCATCTTGATTAGGGTTTACTATGCTTGTGTCTTTTTCTAGCAAGTCAAGTAGTTCGTTATCTTTCTCGATAAGCGATAAAGCGGCTTTTTTTATAAGAAAATCGTCATTAAAATTATCATTACTGTTATTCTTCATTTTTAATTTCGCCACCTTTCATTCTTTGTTTTAACATTTCTACA
>CAZTML010000131.1:0-5156 GCA_964614935.1 uncultured Clostridia bacterium
TTAAACATAAGCCCCGGCTCATTAAGTATATTTGGATTAATTTTTGACAAGGAAGGCAAAGTAAACCTGGTAATTGATAAAGAAGCGTTGGAAGATGAATATGTAGGTTTTCACCCTTGCGTAAATACTGCAACCTTAAAAGTAAAATCATCAGATATAATAGAAAAGTTCCTGCCATATACAGGACATAAGCCTGCAATGGTTGAGCTCTGATATACTCTAAGGGCTATTTAGATAACAACAACAAGAATTATCTATACTAAAGTGTATTATAGCCTCATAGGTGAATAATGCTTGCATATGCATCTGGGAGGCTATATAATGAATGCAATAAATGTGAGAGGTGGAGGAATATGTTTTTTTCTTTTAACAATGAACCATTTATAGCAATAATAGGAGATATAAAGCAGTCCAAAACAATTGAGAACAGACGTGAAGTTCAAGAAAAGTTAAAGTCCGCTTTGGATGAAATTAATAAAAATCACAGTGATGATATAGCTTCTAAGTTTTCAATAACCTTGGGTGATGAATTTCAGGGATTATTACGTAATGGAAAAAATACCATGGATATAATAACAGAAATTGAGATGGAAATGTATCCTGTAGAAATCAGATTTGGAGTAGGTATAGGAGCTATAACAACAGATGTTAATAAGGAAATGTCATTAGGTGCTGATGGACCCGCATACTACAATGCAAGAAATGCCATTGAAACCCTAAAAGATGATGAAAAGAAAAGACAGACTGATGCAGCATATATAAGACTTGAAACAGATGGTGATAATATAGCTGCTACAATAATGATAAACACAATTATGACATTATTAACTGTAATAAAGGATTCCTGGAGCGATAGGCAGAGGGAAATAATCTGGGACATGCTTAAGCACCAAGATAGCCAGACTGATGTGGCCAAAAGATTTAAAATTAATCAGTCATCGGTTCAGAAGGGCTTATCTAAAGGGAAATATTATGCATATAAAGATGCATTGGATACCCTAGGAAAGGCTTTGTCTGAAATAAGGAGAAAAGATGTTTAAACAATATCTTATTTTATTGCTTTTAGCACATATAATTGCAGATTTTTATATTCAAACAGAAAAAGTGTCCGAAAAGAAAGACCAAGACATAAAATGGGTCTTGATTCATTGTGTATTTTATTTAGGAATAATGTTTATACTTGTCTTGCCTGTAATATCTAATGTATTTATTATAGGTGTAATTCTAGCAGGGGGATTTCATCTAATGATTGATACAGCGAAATATGTGTATATTTCATTGATAAATAAGAAAGGCAAAATGAACCAATTATTTGAAAGAAGTTTATTCTTTACAGATCAGTTTTTACATTTTATTTCTTTAATAGGAATCGCATACTGGCAGACAAGAAATAATATACAGATAATTGAAATTCAAGCAATAGTAGATTTCTTTAATGTTGTGGGAGTGTCAGGATATGTGGTTGTTTCTTGGACTTTTGCCCTATTATTGATACATAAACCGGCCAATATAGCAATACAAAAGTTACTTTCTATATATAAACCTGCCGATGACTCTAATGAAAAAGAAGAATTGAAAGCAGGAAGGTTTATAGGTACAGTAGAGCGAATAATAATGCTCATATTCTTGGTAATCGAACAATATTCAGCAATAGGCCTGGTTTTAACAGCAAAGTCCATAGCAAGATACGATAAAATATCTAAAGAAAAAGACTTCGCAGAATATTACTTATTAGGAACCTTAATAAGCACACTTATTGTAATAGTTGTTTCCTTTATTATATGAATGAACTTTGAAATTCAGCAATGAAGGAATCTTGGGAAATCCTGTGGACGGACATTGGAATTCCAGAAATAACGACCGTTAGTTTGAAATTCCAACTACTCTGATGATGAACAAAAATAATATTTTCATTAAGAACCATGCAGTATCAAAAATATTGCATGGTTTTTTTGCTTTGATAGCACACTGCGTGTATAATATAGAATTTCCAATTTAACAGGTTTTTACAGTAATGAAAAATACTTCTATTACTAATTTGAATGTTGCCGGTAATAATAAATATATATAAAAACTAGGGGTTAGTATTGGAGGTAGCTTATGAATAAGGTTATTACAATTATATTGATTATGTTAATGATTATAGTGTCATCATGCTCTAAACTTGATGACAACCAAGAGAATGTGGATTCAAGTTATGATGAAAACATCAATATTGATAATAATGATGTAGAAAATATTATTGAAAACAGTAACGAAAACATTGATGAAAATAACGATTTGGAATTAGTTGATGCAGAAGAAGTAATTCATGAAAATAATGTTACCATTGTATATCCAAATGGTGATATATATGAAGGCGAAATGAAAAATGGAATGATGCACGGATACGGCATATATACATATGTAAATAGCAACATATATGAAGGAGAGTTTAAAGAAAATAGACAAGAGGGTCATGGAAAACTTACAGCTCCTAATATGTTTATATATGAAGGTTCATTTGTTAATGGGATGATGGATGGATTTGGAATTTATACATATTCCAATGATGATGTTTATGAAGGAGAGTTTAAAGAAAATCTTCAGCATGGATACGGTAAATTTACAGTTCCAAATAGATATACTTATGAAGGTGAGTTCAAGAATGATTTTATAAACGGTCAAGGAATAACCTTTTATACAAACGGCGATAAATATGAAGGCCAATTTGTTAATGGAATGAAAGAAGGTTCAGGAACATACACCTTTGCAAATGGAAATAAGTTTGTAGGGAATTTTCAAGATGGGAAAAAAGAAGGTTCAGGGATATTATATTATGTAGATGGAACTTTTGAAGAAGGAAAGTGGGTAAATGATAGTCTTGTTGAAAACAGTGAACAAAAAAATAATATAAACCAAGGTATGGAAATACCTCAAATAGAAACAATAGACTAGGATTCATATAAATCATCAAAGATATAAAAATAAGCAAATCCGCAGATATAAAATCTGCGGATTGTTTTAAAATATCTATTCTACAATTATGCTGTAATCTTGTTTTTTTAAGACTTCTCCTATTAGGGCATAGGGGGTGATGGAGTTTTTAAGTTCATTTAGAAGCATTTCTGCTTTGTTTTTTTCTACTGATATAAGCAGTCCTCCGGAGGTTTGTGGATCGTAGATGCAGTCGATTATTTCTTGGGGCACAGATTCGGAAATCTTAACCTGGTCTTTAATGTATTCCATATTTCTGTAAGCTCCACCTGGAATAATACCCATTCTAGCCAAGGACAAGGCTTCTTCAATAATAGGTATAGAAGAATAATTAAACTTAATGGTTACCTTACTTCCATCAGCCATTTCATAGGCATGACCAAGCAAACCAAAGCCTGTTATGTCGGTACAGGAGTTAACACCTACCTTCATCATGGCATCCTTAGAAAATTTATTTAATTCTGACATGGTAGAGACTGTTGTTTTATAACCTTCATCACTGACAAGTCCTGCCTTAATACCAGTATTTAAAATACCTAGTCCCAAGGGCTTAGTAAGGATTAAAAGGTCCCCAGGCTTGGCATTACTGTTGGTTACCACATCTTTAGGATGTATAAATCCTGTTACTGATAAACCGTATTTGGGTTCTTTATCTTCTACTGTATGACCGCCGATAATCATGGCATTAGCTTCTCTTACCTTATCATGACCACCTTTTAAAATGTTTTTTATAACTTCCTTATCCAGGTCTGAGGGAAAGCATGAAATGTTAAGAGCTAACTTTGGCTCACCGCCCATAGCATATACATCACTAAGTGAATTTGCAGCAGCTACTTGGCCATATACATAGGGATCATCAACTACAGGTGTAAAAAAATCCAAGGTTTGCACTAAAGCAATCTCGTCGCTTATCTTATATACGGAAGCATCGTCTGATGTACCCAATCCAACAAGGAGGTTTTCATCAGAGTCAATTTTTAAATGACACAAAACTTGTGCCAGGACATCAGGTCCTATTTTAGCAGCTCAGCCTGCACTTTGAGTCATTTGGGTTAGTCTTATTTCTTTTGATGACATATTTTCACTTCCAATCTATTATAAAATTTTTAAATGCTTCTATTAAAGGGGATAGGGTTCTATTTTTGCTATAGACAAAATAAAAACTTCTTTTTAGGTTTAAACCATTAACCTTAAGGGCTTTTACAAGCTTTAAATCAAGTTCATTTTTTACTGCTATTTTTGATATGAAGCTTACACCTAATCCCAGTTCAACCAATTTTTTTATCATTTCATTGCTATCGATGTAAGAAATTATGTTTAAATCATCTAATTTTATAGCTTTTTCCGAAAGTCTTTGTTCAATTAGTTTTCTTGTTCCAGAACCGCTTTTCCTGAAAATAAACTTTTCTGAATACAAGTTTTTAATATCAATGTAGTCATTGTTAGACCATGGATACTTATCACTGTTAGGCACGCACAAAATCAGTTCATCTTCGCAAAAATCTATGTATTCCAAGTTTTCAGAACAATATTTTGCTCCAACAATCCCAAAGTTTAGTTTCCCCGCTAAAATATCATCTATTACATCTTTTGAGTTCTTATGGGTGACAGAAAAAGAAACTTTAGGATATAATTTTAAAAAGGATTTAATTATGTATGGCAGTATATATTCTTCAGGTATGGAAGAGGCACAAATTTCTATTTCACCTTCCACTTTTCCGGAATATTCTGAGATTGTAAACTTAGCCTTGTCCCTAATGTTAATTAGCTCGACAGCATATTTGTAAAATATCTTTCCAGAATCAGTCAATGTTATTGATTTGCTGCTTCTGTCTAAAAGGGTAGTATTCAGTTCTTTTTCTAAATTTTTAATATTATTACTGACAGTAGGCTGACTTGTGTATAGTTCTTTAGCTGCACTAGAAAAACTATTGTGTTTTACAACATTAATGAAACTTTCTAATTGATTGAATTCCATAACATTGCCTTCCTTTATAATAATATAAACTGTTAAAATATTATTTGCTAACTAGGGTAAACGAATAGGTTCTGTTTCGTCATCCTGAGCGATAGCGAAGGAACTCATGTTTTAAAGTAATGAGATTCTTCGGTCTAAAGCCCTCAGAATGACAAAGAGATACTCATAGCAATGACGAAGGCTGTGCCTTCGGTGTTGTCAC
>CAZTML010000132.1:0-5148 GCA_964614935.1 uncultured Clostridia bacterium
GTTGATGGTGCTACTTATATAATCCATGCATTTGCAGGATTAGTAGGTTATCAACAAAAAGAAGACGGTGGTCTTGAGCTTTATGCAGATTTAGCTAAAGAGTTACCAGTAGCTGAAGAAAGAGAAGACGGAAAAGTTCAATATGTATACGAGCTTAAAGACGGCTTAAAATGGAGCGATGGTTCTGATTTAACAGCTCAAGACTTTGTTTATGCATGGAACAGAGCAGCAGATCCTATTACAGCTGCAGATTATAATTACATGTTTGAAGTTGTTGACGGATATGCAGAAATGACTGAAATGGACGCAGATGATAATTTATTAAACCCTGATGCAAAACTTAATGTTACTGCATCTGAAGACGGAAAAACATTAACAGTTGTTCTCCCAGTTGACGTTCCATATTTCAATGAACTAGTTGCATTCCCAACATATATGCCTGTAAAAGCAGATGTTACTGAAGGAAATGAAGCATGGGCTACTGCAGCTGACACTTATATTGGAAATGGTCCTTACAAAGTTGTTGAATTTTCACAAAGCCAGTTGATAATGCAGAAAAATGAGTATTATCATGATGCAGACAGAATTTTAACTAATGAATTAGTATTTGCATTTAACGATGATGATACTTCAACATTAGCAAACTTCCAGAATGGTTCATATCTATTCATTGACCAAGTTCCAAATGATGAAATTAAATCATTACAGGAACAATATCCTGATGAATTCTTTATAGCAGGACAACTTGGAACATATTATGTTTCTTATAACGTAAATGATAAAGCGTTCTCAGCATTTGGTGAAGCAGACAAGGCTAAAATAAGAAAAGCTCTTTCACTTATGATTGATAGAACTTATATAGTTGAAGAAATCGGTCAGGCTGGTCAGGTAGAAGCAAACTCTTTTGTTCCAATAGGATTAACAGAACCAGATGGATTAACAGAATTCGTTGAAAAGAACGGTCCTAATGGAGATGGGGCAGGATACTATAGTGTAGACCCTGATGATTATGAAAAGAACACAGAACAAGCAGTAGCTTTGTTAAAAGAAGTTGCTGAATCATCAGGATTATTCACAGTTGATGATGCAGGCGTAGTTTCAGGAGGATTCCCGACAATCGCTTATTTAACAAATGAAGGAACAGGCCATGAAGCAATAGCTGTTAATCTTCAAGCTACTTTCGCACAGTATGGAATCAACATGACTATAGAAAAACAAGAATGGGCAACATTCCTTAACACTCGTAAAAATGGTGACTATTCAGTTGCAAGAAACGGCTGGTTAGGTGACTACAACGATCCTATATCATTCCTTGACATGTGGGTTTCAGGAAGTGGTAACAACGACTCTCAGTTTGGTAAGGGTGAACATGCATCATATGCAGGATACACTTACAAGGGAGAAAGCGGAAAAACTTGGGCAGAATCTTATGATAAGATAATCGCTGAAGTTAAAACTTCTAAAGATGCTGAAACAAGATTTGCATTAATGCATGAAGCAGAAAATCTATTAATGGAAACTGGAGCTATAACTCCAATATACTATTATACAGATATATACATGAGCAGTACCGATCTTGAAGGAGCTTTTGCAAGCCCATTAGGATACAAATACTTCATGTATGCAACAGTAGCTGAATAGTATTAGTATTAAATAAATAAGTTTAAGTAAAGCCGGGAGAAATCCCGGCTTTTATTTGATAATAAGCCAGGGGCTTATTGTCAGAGTTATGTATAAAGGGCGTAGCCCGTGTCATTGCTATGAATAAGCTGCAAAGCAGCGTGTCATTCTGAACCGCAGGTGAAGAATCCCATAGTCTGACTAATATCTGCTATTTATTTATTTTGTTTTCTATAGTATAATTAGTAATAGTAGAAAGCAGGAGATTATTATGAAATATAAAATGGTTGTATTGGATTTAGACGGTACCCTTCTTAATGATGAAAAGTTAATAAGCGATAAAAATGCATACATACTTCATGAACTGCACAACCGGGGTATAAATATTGTTATTGCAACAGGTAGGAACTATTACATGGCTAAAAGCTTGATAGAAAGAATAAAAGGTCTAGAACCTGTAATAATGGCTAATAATGGAGCAGTAGTAAGACGTTATAATGATGAATTTATTGAAAGTAATTATTTAGATTTTTCAATATTTAAAAATATATATGAAGTAGGTCGTAAGCACGATTTGAATCCTATAATACATGTTGATGAATACCATGAAGGATATGATCTTATTTATGAGTGTGAAAACTATGAAGATGCGTACTTAGGTTATATTAAAAAGGATTATAAGAGAGCAAGGCATAAAAGATTTAATAGAGATAGCATTAATAATATTTTAGCTGTTTGTTATTTTAACGATTACGAAAAATTAATACCTTTTAAAAATGATATCGAAAAAATACCAGGTGAATTTAATGTAATACTTAATCAGAACTTAAGTAAGTGGTCTCTTTTAGAACTTCTTAATAAAGATGGTTGCAAATGGTCTGCCTTAAAAAAATACACAAATTATTTAGGAATTGATGAAAAATATGTTCTTGCTATGGGTGATGATAATAATGACACTGAGATGATAAAAAATGCAGGTCTTGGAATAGCAATGAAAAACGCGACGGATAACTTAAAGAATTCCGCTAATTATACTTCTTTATATAACAACAACGAATCAGCAGTTTATTATGAATTGTCGAAAATATTTGAAATAATATAAAAATATTAAAGCTTTGTACATATTTTTATTCCTCTACAAATATAATGTATTAATATATGCATTATTGAGGAGGAATTATGAGAATAATAACTGCAATAGCTTCAATTCTTATTATAATAGGAGCTTTAAACTGGGGCTTGTATGGAATATCAAAAATTGACATAGTGGAAAATTTATTTGGAGGCTGGAAGAGCAAATTCGGCAGAATTGTTTATCTATTAATAGGTATAGCAGGATTGTATTCGCTTTTGTATGTGATTTTTGCTTGAGTAAAGTAGCTAAAAACAAAACATGCCTCTTGTGCATGTTTTGTTTTTTTGTCATTCTGAACCGCAGGTGAAGAATCAATAAATGGGGTTAGGGCATCTTTACTTAAATGGTGCCATTTTTGTCATCCTTTTCATTATATGACGATGTTGTACATTGTTATTGACTAATTCAGCAGAACCTATGGCAATGTGTGCCAATCCGAAACCTATTATGCCATTTCTGTATGATTCCGGCAAATTCGTGTTTTTTAATGCAAGACCAGTTGCTGTAACAGCTGTACCAAGTACAGCAGGAATGATACCTTCTTTTATATGCATATGAAGCCTCCTTTTTTAAAATTTGTATTAATATTATTTACAGATAATTAAAAAATAATTTAATTAATTAATGGTAAATGAATTGATTAAATCAACTTGCTAAATTATAATGGTTATAGCAAACACGTTTTTATTGATTTCCTGAATGAAGCCACTTTTTACTTAAAAAAGTTATTCTTTGTGATAATAAAAGTGACAAAAACTACAATTTTAATAGATAAAAGGAAAAACATGACAAAATTATATAATGAATATTCTAAATACTTAAAATCAAAATATGGAGAAAAAGTATATAAACTCCCCGTAAATATTCCCTCAACTTGTCCAAATAGAGATGGAACCTTAGCTTATGGAGGTTGTACATTTTGTGCTGATGTAGGAACAGGTTTTGAAATGCTTGATAATTCATTAAGCGTTAAAGAACAATTATTAAGAAATAAAGAATATATTACAAAAAAATACAAGGCAAAAAAATTTATAGCTTATTTTCAAAACTATACAAATACTTACATGGATTTTCAAAAATTCAAAAATTATATAAATGATGCTCTTATAGATGATATAGTTGAAATAGCAATTTCCACTAGACCTGATTGCATATCTGATGAACAACTAGACTTTTTAAATGAAATACATAGTACTCATAATATTAACATAACAATCGAATTAGGCCTTCAGACGGTTAATTATCACACCTTATCAAGTATTAACAGGGGCCATACTTTAGCAGAATTTATAGATGCTGTTTTAAGGATTAAAAGTTATGATTTTGAAATTTGTACACATATAATATTAAATCTACCTGGAGATACTATTATAGATACAATAGAAACAGCAAAAATACTTTCTGTATTAAAAATTGACCAGGTTAAAATCCATTCTCTTTACATAATGGAAAATACCGAAATGGGAAGACAGTATAAAAACAATGAAATCACGGTTATATCAAAGGACGAATATGTCGAGAGGGTTGTGGTTTTTCTTGAACATTTAAATAAGGATATTGTCGTGCAAAGACTAGCAGGAAGGGCTCCAAAGGAAGGTTCTCTTTTTGTAAATTGGGGTACGAGCTGGTGGAAAATTAAAGACCAAATACTCGATAAAATTGAATCTGAAAAGAGATTTCAAGGAAGTAAAAATAAAGCTAATAATTTGTAAAAAAATAAAATAAGTAGTGTAAACATTTACAACATGTGTTACAATATATTTGTAATTTACTTTTATAAAATAAAAATAGGAGTGTGATTATTATGGTTCAATTAGTTTGTGGACATAGCGGTACAGGTAAGACAAGAAGGATGATTGAGATGGCCAACAAGGCTATTGATAACATTCACGGAAGAATGGTTTTTTTAGAAGCAAACAACAGGCACATATTCGATTTAGACTACAGAATAAGGTACATAAACACAAAAGAATTTGGACTTACCAATGAAGAAGAGTTTCAAGGCTTCGTATGTGGAGTAATTGCCACGGATTACGATATAGAACAAGTATATATAGACGGCTTATATAAAATAGCTAAATCAGATAAGGAAACATTAGAACCAGTTATAGAAAGATTAGATTATTTATCAAAGACATTTGATGTTAATTTCGTTATAAGTGTAAACCATGATATTGAAGATATTCCAGAAGGATTGAGAGATAGAGTAATAGGGTAATTATAATGCCGCCGGTTAAACCGGCGTCATTTGTTCAGTTCAGACCCAACTGGGTCTGTCATCCTGAGCGGCAGCGAAGGATCTCATGTTTTAAAAGATGAGATTCTTCACTGCGTTCAGAATGACAACGGGCTTATGCCCTTTTTATATAATCAGTGAACAGTAACCTGCATTT
>CAZTML010000133.1:0-5144 GCA_964614935.1 uncultured Clostridia bacterium
CAATAAATCTTATAAATTTCTTGTAATGAGTTTTTTTATATGATAAAATTTAGGTAATTGCAAATAATATTAACAAATGTTTACAGAAGGGGAAAAGGTATGAAAAACTATGTTATTGTTACAGAATCCACCTCGGATCTTCCGGAGGATATAGTTAATGAATTAGGTATTACGATTATTCCTATGTCATTTGGATTTGAAAATGAAACCTATTTGAACTATCCCGATCACAGAGAATTGGATATACATAAATTTTATCAAAGATTAAAAAATGGTGAAAGATCAACTACTGCCTTAGTTAATGCAAAAACTTTCGAAGAATGCTTTGAGCCTATACTTAAGTCGGGTCATGATATTTTATACATTGGATTTTCATCTGGATTAAGCGGAACCTTTAATTCATCATTAATTGCAGCAGAAGAATTAAAGGAAAGATACCCAGACTCAGAAATCGTCTGTGTTGATACATTGGCAGCATCCATGGGGGAAGGTTTGTTGGTTTACTATGCTGCAAAATTAAAGCAAGAAGGTAAAAACATTGACGAAGTAAGTCAATGGGTCCTTGACCATAGATTAAATCTTTGTCAGTGGTTTACTGTTGATGATTTAAATCATTTGAAACGCGGCGGAAGAGTTAGTGCCATGACAGCAACCATAGGAAGTGCACTTAATGTAAAACCCATACTTCATACTGATGATGAAGGCTATTTAGTTGCTGTACATAATGTAAGAGGCCGCAAGAAATCATTTAATGCATTATTAGAGCATGTGGTAGAACTATGCACTGAACCTGAAGGACAAACAATTTTTATCAGTCATGCAGATTGTTTTGAAGATGCAGTAAACTTAGCTAACCAAATCAAAGAAAAATTACCTGTTAAGGATGTAATATTGAATTATATGGGACCTGTAATCGGATCACACACAGGTCAAGGAGCAATATCACTCTTCTTTTTAGGTAAAGAAAGATAAATTATATAACTATAGGGTATAACGATAAATCCGCCTCTATATTGGGGTGGATTGTTTATTTAAATTTTTTGGAGGTTATTATGAAAAAAGAAATAGGAATTATAGGAATTGGAAACGTAGGGTCCATGCTTTTACATAAATTTTTAGACCATAATATATTTAAAGAAAAAAATATTTATGTGGCTAATCGTTCTTTCGAAAAACTTCATAGCTTAAGAGAGAAGTATCCATCAATAAATATATGCTCAAGCAATGTGGAACTGGCAAAGAAATGCGACAATATTTTAATCTGTGTTGAACCTTTAAACTTACCAAAGGTTTTGTTGGAAATAAAGTCATACATTAATGAGAAAACATACTTAATGGTATCAACATCCATGGTTAAACAAGACGACATTAAGAAATTCCACAATGGTGCGACAACCATATTCATGCCAACATTAATATCCATGATTAATGGTGGCGTTACTATAATTAATCATAACGATTGTGTAGAAGATGAGAAAAAAGATTATTTCAATGATATGCTGTCATCTTTTAGCGAAATAAAAGAATTGGATGAAGAAGATATTGCAATAAGCCAGAATATGACTGCCAGTTTCCCGGGGTTTTTTGCAGAAATAATGCTTGAATTTGTTAAATCTGCTTCTAAAAGCAGCAAAAACGTATCAGATGAAGACCTTGAACATATGTTGCTTGTTTCCTTGCTGGGTGCTTCAAGACTTCTTTTAGAAATGGATATGAGCTTTGAAGAAACCATACACCGTGTATCGACAAAAGGTGGTATAACATACGAAGGTGTGAAAGTTTTCGAAAAAATGCTTCCTGAAGTTTTTGATGCAGCTCTTGGTGCAAACTTGACCAGATATGACGAAATTGCCAAAATCGCATCTGAGAATATAGAAGAATTGTTAAACGATTAATATCAAATAGGGGCTCTAGCCAGTGTCATTGCTATGAATAAGCTGCAAAGCACCATTTCATTCTGAACCGTAGGTGAAGAATCCCGGAATTTAAAGATATGAGATCCTTTGTTACACTCAGATAACATAGGATGACAAAGCGGAAAACATTCGTTTACTGTGGTGTGGATAACACGTGATAATTCTGACCATAGAAAAGAATCTAAGCTTTTTAATGGATAAAAGAATGATTGCATGCGATTTGTTAATGAGTGATTGGTGAAAAATCAATATAACTGAAAATACCATTGACAACCAATGTTGTTTTCAGTTATAATTTAATTTGCTGTAAAGCACTTATTGGAGAGTTGTCCGAGTGGTTGAAGGAGCTCGCCTGGAAAGCGTGTTTACGGGAAACTGTAACGAGGGTTCGAATCCCTTGCTCTCCGCCAAAATTGAAAAGAGCTGTTTGGTATTTATGCCAAACAGCTTTCTTTTTATTCGGGCTCTATTATCAAGTATTATTGTCCCTTGGTAATACATTCGCATGTTTTGACAATTGGATATATTAATGCTATTATCAATTATAAAATTAACATTATTGAAGGTTATGAATACAGATAAATAAGAATAATCTATTGCAAAAATCTTTGATGGGAGATTCCCTAACGGGGCAAATTAATTATAATGAAATAATAAAGGATGTATATATGGCTACAATAGAAGATGTACAAGTAATTTTAGATGAAATTGCAGAAGAGTTTCCTCCTGAAATATATAAGGACCTTAACGGAGGTATAATTTTGCTGCCACAAGTTAAGAAGCATAAAAAGAGTGTAGATGATGATTTGTATGTTATGGGAGAATATCGCAACGAGAGAATTTCAGGTAGATATATTATCATATACTATGGTTCTGTTGAAAAACTTTATGGTAATTTATCAAGGGAAAGACTTAAGAGAAAACTAAGGTCTATTGTGAAACATGAGTTCATTCACCACCTTGAATCCTTAGCAGGAGAAAGGGGATTGGAGGATGAAGATGAGCAAAAGTTAGCAGAATATCTGAAAAAGAAATGATATCTTAGTTAAAAATTAATTGGTTAAAGATAGCTACACTTTAACCAATTAATCAAATTATTTTATGTTATTATATACTTTTATTCCTTTTTCATTAATTTTACTGCCGCCTCTGCCTTGGGAAATTTTAACTAAACCCAAGTTACTTAAATCAGATAAAATAGTTCTGATTTCTTGTTGGGTAAGAAAGCGTCCTGAAGACTCAGCTATTTCAGCTATTGAATTTCTGCCCATGTTCCTATGTTCTACATATCCTTGATGGAGTATCTTTAGCACGAAGCAATAATCATCAAACTTATTACCTGATAATTTTTTTAATAAATTAAAATCCAGGTCATCTTCTAGATTTTTAGATTTTATATTTAATCCTTTATGGAAACTGACAGGCAAATCCTCGTATTCAATATAATCCTTATCCAAATAAGTAAGGTATTCAACATAGTTGTGGAGTTCTCTCACATTACCGTTCCAATCATGAGACATAAATGCATTTTTAACTTGACTGGACAGTTCAAATTGTCCATTAAGGTCATTTTTTATTTTTTCAAACAAATACATAATATCCTTACCTCTATCTCTTAAAGGGGGTATTTGAATAGGAAGTGTGTTTAATCTATAATACAAGTCACTTCTAAATGTGCCATTATTTACAAGGTCCTCTAAACTTTCATTTGAACATGCTATTATCCTTACATCAACACTTATTATCTTGCTGCCACCAACTCTCATGATTTCGCCTTCTTGAATAACTCTCAATAGTTTAATCTGCAGCGCAGGACTCATTCCTTCGACTTCATCTAAAAATATTGAACCTTTGTGAGCAAATTCAAAAAGTCCTAATTTTCCGCCTTTCCTAGCACCTGTAAAAGATCCTTCCTCATACCCAAAAAGTTCACTTTCCAACAGATTGTCAGGCATAGCAGCACAATTTATTGCTATGAAGGGGTTATTTTTTCGATTAGATTCATTGTGTATGGAATGAGCAAAAAGCTCCTTGCCTGTTCCGCTTTCTCCTACAATGAGTACTGATGAATTATTCTTAGCCATTTTTTTAGCTATTGCACATACTTTTTTAATGGTATCACTTTCTCCTATAATATCATCAAATGTATATTTTGCTTTGTGGCCCTTATTTAAAAGCTGAATACGAAGGTTATTCTGCTTGGTTTCTTCTTCTGTAAATTTGTGTATTGTTGCAAATGCACCAATATATTCACTTCTTCTGATAACCGGAGCAACTGTAATATTTATATCAATGCCATTAAATTTTATCAAGCGGTTGGTAATTTTTTTGCCTGACTGTTTGCATTCAGCAAGTGGTAGAAATGGAAAGGATAGTTTGGCTGGTTTATGTATTGCCTGGTCTTTATTTATGCCGGTTATTTCTTCTGCCTTTGAATTACATGCAAAAACAATGTTGTTTTCATTAACTCCTATAATTCCTGCATCAATTATTTCCATTAATATTTCAAATTGACTTTCCATGTTGAGGGAACGGTCGAAAATTTGATCAAAGTTGTAGTTGCTTGACGCTATTGAATCAAAATATTCTTTGAAGTTCTCTCTTTCCAACAAATGATCAAAATTTAATCGAAGGGCCATTTCTACAATTGTTTTTGAATCAGGTACACGATGTCCAAGGTCAATTATATTTTTAACATTTTCAGGGACATATCTGTTTTCGCCTACAGTAATGGCAAGATCACAATCTTGTAAGAGATTTGCTCCGGGAAAATAAGGAACAAAATTAATGTGGTTAATGCCCAGTTGTGAAAGTCTTGCAATGCATTCTCTTACCATGATTTCGCTTAAATTTACAAAGTAAGCACAGGTACCTTTTTCAATTTCCATTAATGTTTCTATATTGTTTTTTGTAAATTCAACATTTAGTTCAATCTTTGGAGTGCAGGCTGGTAGGTACTCTTTATATTCGTTAATACTTTTAAAGGCATCGGTTGTAACAACAAATATATCTGCTTCATTTATATTGATTATGGAACCATCTGATACGCTATATGAACTTACACTAATCAGGTCCCCAAAAAGTGATTTTATTATGCCTTCATAAAATGTTGAAACATTCTTTTCTGATGTTATAACTGTAACTTTTTTAGACATTATTTTCATCCTTTCTGTTATAGTTTAATACTAAATGTTTTAGAATAATATGTCAAGATAAGGCAAAAATAAA
>CAZTML010000134.1:0-5094 GCA_964614935.1 uncultured Clostridia bacterium
ATATAATAGACAAGTGGCTTAGTATGGGATATATAACAGGATACCCTGATGGAAGTTTCAAGCCTGAAGACTTTATCACAAGAGCAGAATTTGTTAAAATAGTAAACACTGCCTTTGGTTTTAAAGATACAGCAGAGATCTCTTTTATCGATGTAAAAAAAGAAAATTGGTACTATGAAGAAATACAAAAATCATACAAAGAAGGAGACATAATAGGTGTTTCAGAAACAGAATTTGCTCCCGACAATTATATTACAAGGGAACAAGCAGCAATAATCGTGTCAAGATTACTTGATTTAGAAGGTAATGTGTCGGGTGCTGATGGCTTTTATGACAGCAGCCAAATAAGCGGCTGGGCTCTTGGATATGTTGGTGCTGTTGCAGAAGGTAATTTAATAAAAGGTTACGAAGATAATACCTTTAGGCCACAAAACAATATTAAAAGATCAGAAGCTGTTGTTTTGTTAGACAGAGTCTTGAATGGTATCTGGTGATATACTATTAGCTACAAATATTATCCTATTAGTGGGGGATATCCTAATTAAAATTGTAATTCAATAAGACTGACTCCAACAAAGCGAAGTCAGTCTTATTTTTGACTTAATGTCCGTGTTCAGCTTCTGCATCGGCTTTTGTTTCATGAACAGTGCCGTGAGGGTGATTTGGTGGTGCATAAATAGAATATAGTTTTAGAGGTGTATCACCTGTATTGGTTAAATTATGCCATTTACCTGCAGGTATGATGAATATATAATCATCATAAACCATTTCTTCAAAATCAAACATATTTTCACTGTCACCCATTTGTACAAATCCCCGACCGTCTTCAATACGTATGAATTGGTCATCATCAGGATGCATTTCTAAACCTATATCTTCTCCGGGTTCTAAGCTCATTAAAGTCAGCTGCAGATGGTTACCTGTCCATAGGGCTGTTCGAAAATTATCATTTTGCTCAGTTGCCTCCTCAATATTAATTACAAAGGGGTTGGGGCCGTAATCCCTCAATTCAACAAAACCATTATCTCCAGGATATTGTAAAGACCAAGGATCATAAATATTTTCTTGATATTGTTGGTAGGGATAATTGGGATAAGAGTTCATATAATCCGGACTCATCATTGGGTCATTATAAAAATATGGATTTCTATACATTCTGCGTTGATCATGCATTCTATCTTGTTGCCTGTACCAAGGAGGCATATTTGGATAGTTCGGGCATGGATAATTATTATTATAATTATAATTGTACATATTTCAAATTCCTTTCTGTGATGTTATTACTATAATATGTTTTCAATTTATGCAATGTGATTAAAAAAAGAAAGAAAAAAGAGATTAGCTAGCAAGACCCGGTATGATAAATCCTGTGCCTTGTGTAACAAAACACAAAAAAAGGCTCTTGCTAACAAGAACCTTTTAATCATATACTACCAAGAACCTCTACCGCATCTACCGCCACCGAAACCCATTCCGTTGCCGTAGCCAAATCCATTACCGTTTCCAAATCCATTACCCATTCCAAAACCATTACCATTACTAGATCTATTTCTCATCATTCCGAAACCTCCACCATTTTCAAGGTGGTATTCTTGCATTTCTTCAATATTGTTCAAGATTTCATCAGCTTCTTCTTGTGTAAGATATCCATTAGTTACTCTTTCTTCCAAAATAGCTTTTTTGTTTTCAAGCATTTCATCTCTGAATTCTTCCCATACTTCTTCGCCTTCTTCATATGCAATCTGTCCATATGTTCTGCCTGATTCATACCTCATTTGGGCTAATTCCTCATTGGTCTTTCCTGTTAATCCTGCAAGAATTTCTGTTGGTCTTCTTCCTGTAAATGCAAAAGCAGTAACAGTAGCAGCCAATATCATTATAAGCACTAAAGCAATTATTAAAATTTTATTTGTTTTCATTTTTTCCTCCTAAATATTTTCTATCTTTAATATATCCAATATTTGTGTCAAATTTATGTCTTTTCTTTAAAAAAAATATGATATTTTACTTGACAAAAACACAAAATTGCCACAAATTAGAATTACTATATGGTATAATCGAAAATAAAAGGTGTGAATGGGGTGATTATATGGCCATAATGTTAATTGCAGATGACAATAAGCAAATAACATCCATATTAGGGGAATATGCGAAAAAAGAAGGGTATGACGTAAAAGTTGCCTACGATGGCAATCAAGCCTTGGAAGCTTTTAATAAATACTCTCCAGACATAGTTCTCCTTGATGTTATGATGCCAAAAATAGATGGATTCGAAGTTTGTCGTGAAATAAGAAAAACTTCAAATGTTCCGGTTATAATGATTACAGCAAGAGGAGAGGACTTTGAGCGGATAATGGGGCTTGATATAGGAGCAGATGATTATATTGTAAAACCCTTCTCTCCAGCTGAAGTAATGGCAAGGGTAAGGGCTGTTATGAGGAGAATAATGGCTGATGATGACAGCAATACAAACAGCCGAGAATTTGTATATAGTAACTTAAAAATAAATATGGAAGATTATGAAGTTACAATTGACAAGGAGAATGTTTCTTTGACAAAAAAAGAAATAGAGATTTTATGGACCTTGGCTACAAATAAAAACAAAGTTTTTACAAGAGATAATCTCCTTAATAGCCTCTGGGGCTATGATTATTATGGAGACTCAAGGACTGTTGATTCCCACATCAAAAGACTCCGGTCTAAAATTGATAATTTTAACCATGAAGATTGGGAAATTAAAACAATATGGGGAGTAGGTTACAAATTTGAGGCATACGATGAAAAATAAGATTGCACTAAAACTAATAGTCTATTTTTCGGCTGCTTTAATTGTATTTTCAATTATAATAGGCGGAATTTTCATGAGCCTTTTTAAAAACAATGCAATAAAAACTCATAAAAGAGACCTTGAGTCCCGTTCCCTTGTTATTACAGACACAATTTCGGAATTGATGGATGGAAGCTCTTTAAACTTTGGCCGTGGTATGGGTAGGCAAGGTGGCATGATGGGTATGGGCATGGGCATGCAAGGCGGCTTAGGTCTATATTTGCAAAATTTAGATAATATAGCTATGGCAGATGCATGGGTTTTTGACGAAAATTTAAATTTATTAATGACAGGATCTATGTCCCACATGCATTATGATTATTCTGACTTGCCTCAAGATGCTGATATTGTTGTTAAAAATGTCTTTACAGGCCAAACGACTTTTTCTGAAGGCTTTAGCAGGCTTTTGGAAACTCCGACTTTGACTATTGGTAGTCCTATTGTGTCAAAGGGCGAAATTGTAGGGGCCCTTTTAATACATTCACCGGTTGAAGGAATGAACGATGCAATTAATGAAGGTTTTAGGATTTTATTAATAAGTATATTTACAGCATTAATTTTAGCAACTTTTTTATCAGTTGCTTTAGCTTTGACCTTCACTAGGCCTTTAAATAAAATGAAAAATACTGCAGCACTCCTTTCTGGAGGCGATTACAAGGTAAAAACCGGTATAAAACAAAATGATGAAATAGGCGAGCTAGCAGAAACGATGGACATTTTAAGTCAAAGACTTAATGAGGCAGAAGAAGAAAGTAAAAGAAATCAAAGAGATCGCCAAGATTTTATTACAAATATTTCTCATGAATTAAGAACTCCCGTAACAGTAATACGAGGCTCTCTTGAAGCGCTTTCAGATGGTATTATAAGCGAGCCAAATCAGGTTAAAGACTACCATAAACAGATGCTTAATGAAAGCAAAAGTCTGGAAAGATTGATAAATGACCTACTTGAATTATCAAGATTACAAAATACAGACTTTAAAATTGAAATGGAGGAAGTAAACATATGTGATGTCCTAAGGGACTCGATTAGGAGTGCAAGTAATTTAGCAAGACAGAAAAACATAAGTGTCGAATATGATTTGGACAGAGATGTATTTTTAACTATGGGAGACTACGGGCGACTTCGACAAATGTTTTTAATTGTAATAGATAATGCTGTTAAATTTTCTCGTGAAAACTCCAGTATCAATATAAGATTAAAAGATAATCGTATAATCATAACAGACGAAGGAATAGGAATATCTAAAGAGGTCCTCCCTAATATATTTGACAGATACTATAGTGTAAAGTCTGATGAAAATAAAACCGGTACCGGACTTGGGCTTACAATAGCAAAACAAATTGCAATAAGACATAGGATAAATCTATTTGTAGAAAGCCAAGTAAATGTGGGAACTTCTTTTATATTTGACTTTGAAAAGTAAACCCCTATTGATAAATTGATAAACAAAAGATATAATACAATTATTAAATTGCGTGGGAATTTGGAGGAAAAATGTTAAAAAAGATATTTGGAAAATTATTTGCTGAAGAAGAAGGTTCCAAAAAAGGCTTCGATGAGCCAAGAATAATTGAAACAAAAAGCAAAAGGGCTAGAAAAGCCTATGGTGGTACAAAAAAACTCATTGCTCCCGTATCTACCTATGCAGAGATAATGAGAATGATACCTGAGGGTAAACTTACTACTAAAGACCGTATCACAGATTATCTAGTAAAAAAACATAATGCAGATTATATTGATAGACTGACTTCCGAAATCTATATGAATCTTGTTGCAAACGAATCAGTAGAAAATAAAATCGAAGAAGTTCCTTATTGGAGAACATTGAATTATGAAGGCAGACTAAATGAAAAGTTTCCAGGTGGAATAGAAATGCAGAAGGCCTTGTTAGAAAAAGAAGGACATAAAATTACACAAAAAGAAAAATTTTATTATGTTAGAAACTATGAAAAAAAAATATTTGTACTAGATGGAATTGAAAGGAATAAAAAATAATATAATAAAATTTAATAGGCTTGGAGGCAGTATGTACATAGAAGTTTTTAAAGCAATAGTTCTTGGAATCGTGGAGGGCATAACGGAATGGCTTCCTATCAGTTCAACAGGACACATGATTTTGGTTGAGGAGTTTATAAAGTTTAATGCTAGCGATGAATTCATGGAAATGTTTAGAGTGGTTATTCAATTGGGTGCCATTATGGCAGTTGTATTGTTATATTTCCATAAGTTAAATCCCTTTGCTCCAAGTAAGACATTGAAGCAAA
>CAZTML010000135.1:0-5080 GCA_964614935.1 uncultured Clostridia bacterium
AAAAAGAAACAACTTTCGCTGTTTCTTATAAATTATTTGACAATATACTTATGCTGTTAGGGCATCTTTTATTCAAATATTGCATTTACAAAATCTTGTGCGTTAAAATCTTGCAAGTCGTCAATTTGCTCTCCCACACCTACATATTTGATAGGGATTTTCAATTCGTTTACAATTGGGAATGCTATGCCTCCCTTTGCTGTACCGTCTAACTTAGTTAAAATCAAACCATTTATATTGCAAGTTTCCTTGAAGAGTTTGGCTTGAACTATGCCATTTTGACCCGTTGTAGCGTCTATTACTAGATATACGTCAATATGGGCTTCGCTAAATTCCTTATCAAGTATTTTAAAAATTTTGCTTAATTCATTCATGAGGTTTTTCTTATTGTGTAGTCTTCCTGCAGTATCACATATTAAAACATCTGATTTTCTTGCTTTTGCTGCTTGTATAGCGTCGAAAACAACTGCACCGGGATCTGAGCCTTGCTCTGATGCAATTATATCTACCCCAGCCCTAGTGCACCATTCTTTTAGCTGTTCTACAGCTGCTGCCCTAAATGTATCTGCTGCTGCAACAATAACTTTATTGCCTGATTGCTTAAGTCTGTATGCAATTTTTCCTATGGATGTAGTTTTTCCAACTCCATTTACTCCAACTATTAAAATTACCCTTTGTTTATCAGTGACTTCTGGTATTTGATTTTTTTCAAGTACATTAATTAAGTATTCTTTTATTACATCTTTAATTTCTAATGTATCTTCTAATTTTCTCTTTTTTGTTTCTTCTTTGATATAGTCAATTATATCCATGGTTGTTTCAACACCCATATCTGATGTTATGAGAATTTCTTCTAATTCATCAAGGAAATTATCGTCTATTTTTTTATATTGGAAAATAACACTCTCAATTTGTTCTGTTAGATTTTTCTTGGTTTTTGATAAGCCTTCTTTTAATTTAGTAAAGAAACCTTTCTTTTCGTTGTTCATTTCATCCTCCATGTGTTCTAATACGATTTGTCACCCTGAGTGTAACGAATGATCTCATATCTTTAAAGTCTGGGATTCTTCACCTACGGTTCAGAATGACACACCGCCTCGCAGCTTATTCATAGCAATGACACGGGCTATGCGCCCATTATATTGCATCAGATAATTTTAATGATACTAATTTTGTAACTCCCTTTTCTTCCATTGTAGCCCCATATATTGTATCGGCATACTCCATGGTACCTTTTCTGTGAGTGATTACAATAAATTGAGTTTCCTTTGAAAATTCTTTTAAATACTGTGAAAATCTATTTATGTTTACATCATCTAATGCAGCTTCAATTTCGTCTAATATACAAAATGGTGTTGGTTTAGTTTTTAAAATTGAAAACAAGAGTGCAATTGCAGTAAGTGCCTTTTCACCACCTGATAATAAGGAAATTTTGCTTAATTTTTTCCCTGGTGGCTGGACTGCAATTTCTATGTCAGAGTTTAAAGCATCTTCCTCATTTTCTAAATAAATGTCCCCGTTTCCACCATTGAAAAGCTTCTTGAATACTTGACCAAATTTATCTCTTATGTTAGAAAATTCTTCCACAAACTTATCCTTCATTTGAATCTCAAGCTCACTTATTACTTCATTAAGCTGATCTATGGCATTTGTTAGGTCATTTTTTTGTTTTGAGAGAAAATCAAACCTTTCCTTTACTTCCTTATATTCCTCTATAGAATCTAAATTAATATTTCCTAATTCTTTTATTGCTCTTTTGCAGGAATTAACTTCGCTGTATAATTTTGTCTGGCTTATGGTGTCATCCTTATATTTCAGCGCCATTGCATAATTTATTTCATAGTCTTCCCACAGTCTTGCAGAAATATCTTCGATTTTTGAAGATTCTCTTTCAATTTTAACGTTCATTTTCATTTCTTCATCAAGAATTTCAGTTATTGATTTGTTTGTTTCATTAATTTTGTTTTGGTAATCATAAATTTCATTCTGATACTTTTTAAGGTTTTCTTTTTCTTTTGAATAGCCTTCATTTAAGGATTTTATTTCCTCTATGAGAGCCTCAGATTTTCCTGTATATTCTACAATGATTTCATCAGCAGCCTTAATTTCATTGTCTATGGTCTTTAAGCTTTCTTCCTTTAATATTTTTGAATTATTATTTCTTTCAATTTCTTGTTTAGTATTATTTAGTTTTTCTTCTAAAAGTTTAATATTTTGATTTATATCAGACACTTGGTCTCTTTGTTTCAAAATTATATTGTTGTAATCATCATATTTTAACTTGTTAGAATCATTTTCTAATATTGTACTTTCAATGTTTCTTTCTTTTTCCTGAATTAATGATTTAAACTTTTCATTATCAGCATTTAAAATATTTAAATCATCTTCATATTTTTCTTTTTCTCTTTGGATGAAATGAATTTCTTCTTTATATTTATTGATGGCAAGATTTGTTTTTTCATTTTGTTCCATTAACATATTAATTTTTGAATTATTCATTTCATAGAGATTATTTCTATCATTTATTAATCTTTTTATTTCTTCAATTAAGTTAATATGATCTTTAATATTTAAAGTCAACATATTCAACGAATTATTTTTTTCTTTTATTTCTTTAGATAAGTTTTCAAAATGAACTTTTAATTCGTCAATTTCTCTTTTTCTGCCTAGGAGGTTTTGGTTTGCGCTTATGTGACCTCCTGTCACAGATCCTCCTGCATTTATTACATCTCCTTGCAAGGTTACAATTTTAGTTGTGCCTACTTTCCTTGATATTTTAAATCCGTTGTTCAAATTGTCAACAACTATAACTCTTCCCAATAGATTTTTAATTACTCTTCCATACTTAGGATTTGTCTGGATTAAGTTGTCAGCAGTGTCAATAACGCATTCTTCCTTAAGGACTTCCCTTTCAGAGCTGTTTAAGCTTCTTTCTGTAAGCATGTTAATAGGAAGGAATGTAACTCTCCCAATTTTATTTTTCTTTAAATATTCGATTATTTCTTCGGCTTCTTTGTCAGTGTTGACGATTATATTTTGTATTGCAGCCCCTAATGCAATTTCAATAGCTGTTTCATATTGTTTTTCTGTCTTTATTACATCTGCTACAGTACCTATAATAGACTTTTTTAATACAGGTTCCTTGTCTTTATTATTCATAACCGTCTTAATACTTTTGTAGTAACCGTCATAATATGCTTCCATGTTGGAAAGTATATTAATTTTTGACTTTGAACTACTTAGGTCTTCACTTAACTTTGAAATTTCTCTACTTAATTTTTCTTTACTTGCCTCTTGGCTCTTTAAAGTTTCAAGTAGGCTACTTAATTTAACTTTGTTTTCATTCAAAAGGTCACTTGTAGCTTTTTGTTCATCTTGAATTTTGTTTATTATTTCTGTCTTGTTTTTTCTTTCTTCCTCTTCAGATTCTACCTCCCCATTTAAATGTTGTATCCTGTCCCTATTATTAATTATTAATGATTCTATTGTGTTTTTCCTTGAATTGTTCTTATTGATTTCCTTGTGATACTCAAAGAGTTCATTTTTCTTGTCTTCTATTTCTTGAACTATTTTATCGATTTCTAACTTATACTCTTTTATTTCTGCATTTAATGAATTGAATTTTTCAGTGTCTTTTTTATATGTTTCTTCCAATAATGATTTTTCTTGAATAAATGCATCAATATTTGTAGATAATTCGAAGTTCCTATTTTCAATAGTAAGAATTTCATTTTTAACATTTTCAATATTTGAAGAGTATAAGAGTTTTTTTTCCTTATGGACTTGGCATAGTCTCGTGTAGTTTTCTAATTCCTTATTTTTCGAATCTTTTATTTCCTCTTTTTCACTAATTATGTTTTCAAGTTCATTTATTTTTTCTTTTTGTGACTCAATAATTTCTGTATAGTTATCCCTTCTTTTTTGAAGGTTAATCTTGTCTTCCAAAGATATATCTCTTTGATTTTTAAGGGCCTTTAAGACTTCTGTATGCTTTTCGTACTCATGAGATAGGTAATTTAGCTCATATTGTTTCAATTTTTCGCTAATTTCAATGTACTTTTGGGCACGAATACTTTGCTCATGAAGAGGTTCAACCCTTTCCTCAAGTTCGTAAATTATGTCCTCAACTCTTTCTAGGTTATTCTTAGTTTTATCAAGTTTTCTTTCTGACTCTTCTTTTCTGGTCTTGTATTTTACAATTCCAGATGCTTCTTCGAAAACTTGCCTTCTAACATCAGAATTAGGACTTAAAATTTCTTCTACCCTACCTTGTCCAATAAAAGAATACCCTTCTCTCCCTATTCCCGTATCCATGAATAGTTCCCTAATATCTTTGAGTCTGCACTGTTGTTTGTTAATAGCATATTCGCTTTCACCAGTTTTATAAAGTTTTCTGCTTATGCTTACTTCCTTGTACTCAAGTGGTATAGTGCCGTCTTCATTGTCGAAAACAAGCCTTACTTCCGCATATCCAAGAGGTAACCTCTTTTCAGTTCCAGCAAAAATAATATCATCCATTTTGCCCCCTCTAAGAGACTTAGCGCTTTGTTCCCCCAAAACCCATTTAATGGCATCTGAAATATTGCTTTTACCACTTCCATTAGGGCCAACAACGGCAGTAATACCTTTTTCTACTTCAATTTCTGTTTTATCTGCAAAGGATTTAAACCCATTGACATATATCTTTTTTAAATACATAAATCCCCCTCTTGCATGAGATAATTTTGAAATATTTCTGATTTATGAAAAGAGCATAATTTTTCACTGTCCTTATATATCTCAATTATATCATGATTTGTCTTTTTAAAGGATACTTGTTTTAATGAAAGTTGATTTTTAAGTTTAATAATATTTGCCTTCTTTTGCCCAACTATGTTGCTTATAAGGTTTTCAGGTACATGAATTACAATATTCTTGTCATCCAATTTCAAGTTATTTAATTTTGAGTATATTGTAGTATAATATATTCTTTCTTCCACTAATTGTCTGAATGCAGGATGAAAAGGACCTGCTTTAACATCTTCCTCTTCATTGATGGAATCTGTATTTTGAAGTCCTATTCTGATAACATTTATATTAT
>CAZTML010000136.1:0-5032 GCA_964614935.1 uncultured Clostridia bacterium
TCTTTACGCAACATAGCACCCAATTTCCAACGAATAGGAAAATTGGGTGCTATAAATTTTGTCCTCTTAATCATCTAAATCAAAAAACCCGATTCCTACAAGGCCTGGTCCTGTATGTACACCAAGAGCTGGGGAAATTTGTCCTTCCATATATATTGTGGCCTTATCTACATAGGGTTGAATTGTTTTTCTGATTTTATCTGCTTCATCTTGGGCATATCCATGGCAAACCGCAAGATAATAATTCTTCTTATCTTTTAGACCTTCCTTCATAATTTCAATTAATTTATTTATACTTTGTTTTCTTCCACGAACCTTTGCAACTGTATAATATATACCATCTTTGTCGCAGGCGATAATCGGTTTAATTTGAAGCAAGCTTCCGAATGCTCCTTCTACACGACCGAGTCTTCCGCCCTTTATAAGATACTGAAGGGTTTGGAGACTGTAGTAGATATAAGAGGTTTTGACTTTTTCTTCTACCTTCTTGATAATTTCCTCAAAGCTTAGATTCCTTTCAACTAATTGTGCAGCATAGATTGATAAAAAACCAGACCCAAGGGCTATGTTTTTCGTATCTATCACTTCGGTTTTAATACTATCAAATTGATCGCAGGCTGTTTTTATGGCATTGTAGGTACCACTCAATCCTGATGAAATTACTGGGACGATAATTTGCTCGTATCCATCTGCTATAATCTTTTCAATCATTTCATGGATTTCCCCCAAAGTAGGTAGACTTGTATGAGGTATTTCAACATCTAAATTTTTATAAACCTCTTCAGGAGTAATATCTATTCTGTCGCGATAAGATTTGTCTTTGTAGTTAATACCTAAAGACAATTGATAAATATTGAATCTTTCCAATAAATTTTGTGGTACATCTGAACAAGAATCTGTCATTATTGCAATTTTGTTTTCATTCATTCTTCTACCTCTTTGGGATAATTTATTTGTTTGACATAAGATTCGTTTCTTATTTCGATAATTTTTTCTGTGAGAAGCTTGTTGGATAATGCCAGTGTAATAGAAGAAATTGCAAGATTTTCGTATTGGATTTCTCTCTCTTCTAGTAGGTATGGATTCTGTCCTTTTAAAATGGGGACAAATGTCAAACGCATAGATTCCTCAAGTGCTTGGCAGAAAGAATCATATGCTCCTTCATTCCCCTGCAAGGAAATTTGCAATTTTATTCCATCCTTAATTTTTGTGATAGGCAATACTTGTTTTAGTATGGTAATAACAATAACAGATACAATATGGGGTTTTTCATATTTCTTCTTAACTGGTTTAGGCATCATTTCCCATTTTACATAATTGTTTACCATGCTTTTGGTAATTAAATTTTCATCCCCTACTTGTATAAAAGACAGTTCATCTTGTACAATTTGCAATAGCTGGTCAACATAAATTGGGAATATGGGTAAGTCATTCCACCTGATAAGTTTAACTTCACTCATAGTCTTACTGTATTGCAATAGTCCTGAATATTTTTCCATTTCACACCTTTATTAATAACGATGATATGTAATTATGATAACTACTTATATAATATTACAAGGCCTATCGTATGTCAAGTATCATTTTCTCATCTTCTATATTGAAAGTTGTGACAATTTGATATATAATTAAGAAAATGTTTTCAGAGAAATATAATTGCAATAGATTGTGATGGTGATAAATTATGAAGCTTAGTTTTGATGAATTCATTGAAAGCATACCTAAAAATATTCACTCTTATACTAAAACCTATATAGGTAAAAATATTGCTATATTCATTCCTGGAGAATTTGTGATAGAAAAAGAAATGAAAGTACCGGACTATCATTTTGTACTATTTCAAACAACACCGCCACCTATTAAAATCAATGATGTTGAATATAGATTTAACAAGGGGAATTTTATATGTATTGAACCAAATACGGCTGTTATTGTGAAACCTATCCAAAGTTTAGGTATAGTAAAATATATTTCTATCAGTATAGATAAAGATTTTTTTGAAGGGTTAACATCAAGCATAATAAAAGAAAAAAAGATTGGATTTAGTAACAGTGGCAAAGTCTACAGCTATCAATTATTAGAATTTATTGAGACCTTTATTAAAGAGGTAATAAACTTTGGGGAAAGCTGCCCCGTGATGATTGAAAATATGGAAACCTTGATAGCAGTACAGTTTATTAGGGATTACTTTCCCGAGTTGCTGTCATTTTCAAGTGATTATTTTACCGATAATGACTATATAGAACAGTCAATAAAATATATGAAGGAATATTATAGTAGCAAAATTACAATAAAAGAATTATGTAACATCATTTTTATTAGCCATTCTCATTTTCAAAGAATTTTCAAAACGAGAATGAATCAAACCCCCTACAATTATTTAATGAGGATAAGAATAGATAAGGCAAAGGAAAAGTTGATAAAGGACTGTGACAGCATTGAGGAAATAGGTAGGCTTTGCGGATTTTTAAGTGTTTCGCATTTCTCCTCGGTCTTTAAGCGTTTTGAAGGCATTTCACCTTCTGAATACAAAAGAAATATCCGCAAGATTTATTAAGTTATATTGTTTCAAAACCTATAAGACACCGTCAGGTAATTTGTAGGTTTTTTTAATTAAAGTCAATTATCTATAAATAAAATAGTAGTAATTTAATGCAAAAACTCTCTAATTGATTATATGATATAAAAACGACAAACAGCAACAATAAATAATAAGATGGAGGGTTTGGGTTTGAAAAAGAGAATAATAATTGTAGCATTATTAATGATTCTTTCAATGGTTCTACCTGCGCATGCAGATATAATTACCGTTGAAGAAGTATACGACTACATGGAAGAGGTTGGGTCTGTTTTTGAAGTTACAATAACGGGCAAGTTAGATGGTTTGGTATGGGGAAACGGTATATATACATCAGATTCTGATATAGAAACTGCTGCTGTACATGCAGGAATTGTGAAGCCTCGAGAAAGAAAGACAGTAAAAATAAGCATCATGGCAGGACAAAAATATTATGAAGGTACTTTGAGAAATGGAGTAACAACCGAAGAATATGATGAATATAGCTCAAGCTTTAAGTTTACCGATATAGGCTTGCCGCTTGCACCTCAAACTACAACAGATGCTTTAAAGAACATTGAATCTAAGGCTGAAGATTTAGATCTAGCCAAATATCCTGTGGGAACTGAAATTAACGTAATTGTTACAGGCAAATCAACGGGCTCTGTTTGGGGAAATGGTATATATTCAAGTGATTCCGATATAGGAGTTGCTGCTGTACATGCAGGTCTAGTTAAAAAAGGAGAAACAAAGACACTAAAAATAACCGTCCTTGCAGGGCAAGCTTATTATGAGGGAGTTTTGAAAAATGGCATTGAGTCATACAACTATGAGGGCGAATGGGAAGCGAGCTTTAAATTCAATGATACTGCTAAGACTCCAAGTGAGCCAATAGCTCCTGTAAATCCTGAAAATAACAGATCAGATGTGTTTAGTCAAGGTGTAATTATGTCATGGCAGGCTAAGGGAGTGCTAGGTTACCGTTTATTCAGGTCAACATCAGAAAGTGAATTGGGTATTTCAGTTACGGATTTTTACATCACAGTCAATTCTTTCGCCGATGTTAATGTAGACCCAAATACAACTTATTACTATACGGTTAAAACCGTCCTTGCCGAGGCTGACCCGGTAAATGGTAAAGAGGAAGTATTGGGAGATATAATAGCAAGATATACCTTGAAAACAGGTAGCGAAGTTACAAAATCAGAAAATAAGAAGAATTTCATCGTTCTAAAAATCGACAATCCATACATGAGTGTTAACGGTAAATCTCAGGAAATTGACCCAGGCAGAGGCACTACTCCAATAATTGTTTCCTCACGCTCAATGGTTCCTATCCGTGCAATTGTAGAAACAATGGGTGGTACCGTAGGCTGGAATAACGACACTCAACAAATAACATTAACGGCTAACGGAAATACTGTTAATATGTGGATTGGTAAAAATGAAATAACCGTGAACGGAGTAAAACGAAATATAGATGTGGCGCCCTTTATTAAAAACGGACGTACCTATGTTCCAGTACGTTTTTCTGCCGAAAACCTTAATGCAAAGGTAGATTGGATAAACAGTACGCAAGAGGCTGTAATAACATATGTTACAACTTCTAGCAATACAGTAGTGAATCCGCAGACACCACCTGTGCCTGTAGAAAATCCGCAAATTACTGTGCCACCGGAATCACAACCTGTAATATCCGCACCAGAGACACAAACACCACAACAACCAGGAAATACAGATGTACCTGTTATCAATGATGGATCGGGAGGTATGACTGCTCCAGAGCCAGTCAAAAATCCGGGTAACACTCAATATTCTACTCCAAGCAAGCCTGTGTTTATCATGGAGGATCGGTATGAGAAGGTAAGTAAGGATGAAGGCAAGGTAACATTTATGTTAAAAAGACCCATATATCTTGGAGATTATACAGGATTCAGACTTTATTTCTCAGACAAGGGTGAGTCTCAAATCTTCGAATTCGCCGAAGATGCCTTTGCTTATACAGAAAAAGTTGGCTTGACTGTTGAATTAGAAATAACAACCCTAAACGGAACAGTAGAGAGTAAATCTCAGAAACTGATATTTGCAATGCTTAACAAGGTAAAAGGAAAAACAATATGGTCGGAATATAAAGAGCAAAATTATAATCTTATGGGCTCACCCTGTTGGTATGGACTTAATTGGGAGCCAGTTGAGGGAGCGACCAAGTACAGTGTATATGTTAGTAAAGATATAAGCAGCTATTTGAATTTTGTAGATAGAAGGGATTTATCTGGATTCAGTAATGTTATTGTAAACGGAACATCCTTTAGCACAAAAGTAAATACCGGTTTACCAGAAGAAGTTGCCAATGCCACCTGGGGAGAGGATAGATATGTAGTAGTATTCCCGGTCAATGAAGACGGTATACCAGGACCCTTCCCAAGATATTATAAAATAACTATGACAGGCATATAAGAGAATAATCGCTTCACC
>CAZTML010000137.1:0-5030 GCA_964614935.1 uncultured Clostridia bacterium
TAATTTTGGCATGAATAATGCATATTGTTTTATGTAAAGACTATATTTTAGGAGGTTACAATAAATGAGTTATCAAATACTAATGCCCTCAACAGTTCTCTATGGGGTAGGATGCATTGAGCAATTAGGAAATAAAGTGAAACCCTTGGGAAAGAAAGCCTTGATAGTAAGCGATAAAGTTATGACTGATGTAGGTTATGTAGAAAAAATTCAAGATATTCTTACGCAACAGGATATTGGATATGAAGTTTATAATGAAGTTAATGGCGAGCCTACAGATGTAATGATTGAAAAAGGTTTGACCATTTATAAAGATAATAATTGCGACTTTCTAATTGGAATAGGTGGGGGAAGTCCTGTGGATGCAGCTAAGGCTATAGGTCTTATGAATACTAATCCCGGTAATATAGTTGATTATATGGGTTTGGGAAAAGTAAAAAATCCACTGCCACCTGTTGTAGCCATTGCAACAACATCTGGTACAGGTTCCGAAGTAACTCAGTTTACAATAATTGCAGATACAAAAAATGATGTTAAAATGCTAATAGGAAGTCCTTACATCGTACCTGTACTTGCGGTAAATGACCCACTTCTTACATTGAGTGTTCCTGCAAAAACAACTGCAGCCACAGGTATTGATGCATTCACTCATGCAATAGAAGCCTATATTTCGAAAAAAGCACAGCCCTTTACAGAAACAATGTCATTATCGGCTATCAATCGAATTTCTAAATATATAAGAAAGGCTTGGGCAAATGGTGATGACATAGAAGCAAGAAGTGAGATGATGATTGCTTCTATGGAGGCAGGGATCGCATTTAGCAATGCATCAGTAACCATAGTACATGGAATGAGCCGTCCCATAGGAGCCATATTCCACATAGCTCATGGTATATCAAATGCTGTATTACTACCTAAGTGTATGGAATTTGCAATGATGGGAGCGCCAGAAAAGTTTGCTAAGGTAGCAGAAGCAATGGGGGAAAATATTGAAGGGCTTACAACTATGGAAGCAGCGAAAAAAGCAGTCCAAGCAATAAAACTTTTAAATGCTGATTTAGAAATACCTTCTATATCAGGGCTTGGAATTGATAAAGAAGAATTTATGGCTGTAGCACCAAAGATGGCACAAGACGCTATAAATAGCGGAAGCCCGGGTAATACGCCTAGAAAAGTAAACTTAGAACAAATAATACAAATTTACAAGGAATCGTTATAAAATAGGAGGAAAATATGATTAAAACAACAGAATATGTAGCTTCATTAATTGAAAGAGCAAGAAAGGCACAAGAAATAGCAGAAAGTTTTGACCAAGCAAGAGTTGACCATTTGACAAAAGCCATAGTATGGAATATTGTTAAGCATGAAAATGCTGATGCAATTTCAAAATTAGCAGTAGAAGAATCGCAGTATGGAAATTATGATTCTAAATATGCAAAGCTTCAAAACAAGCTTAAAGGCGCCATAAGAGATATGGAAGGCAAGAAAAGCATGGGAATAATTGAAGAAAATAAAGAAAAAGGAATCATTAAAATTGCTAAACCGGTAGGGGTAATAGGGGCTATTATTCCCGTTACAAATCCTGAAGCAACTCCGGTTTTAAAAGCTATAATGGCTATTAAAACAAGAAATGCGATTGTAATGTCTCCTCATCCAAAATCTAAAAGGACAAATACATTTATATTAAACATAGTAAGGGATGTCCTTAAAAAGTATGATGCCCCCGAAGATTTAGTAATAGGAATTGAAGAGCCAACTATGGAAATATCACAAGAACTTATGAAACAATGCGATTTAGTATTGGCAACAGGTGGAAGTGGACTTGTAAAAGTTGCCTATTCATCAGGAACTCCTGCTTATGGTGTCGGAACCGGTAATGCAGTAGTTATTGTAGATGAAACTGCAGACTTAAAGGATGCTGCAAATAAGGTAAAAAGAAGTAAGACCTTCGACTTTGCTACCTCTTGCTCAGCAGAAAATTCACTTGTAATCCAGGAAGGTGTTTATGATGACATGATTGAAGCTTTAAAGGCTGAGGGAGGTTACCTCTTAAATGCAGAAGAAAAAGCTTTAATGCAGTCTAAAATGTGGGATGATGGTGTATTAGCAAGAGAAGTAATAGCACAGCCTGCCACTAAAATAGCACAATTTATTGGTTTAGATATACCAAGTGACAGATCTTTCCTCATGGTAGAAGAATCAAATGTAGGTAAAGACTATCCTTTCTCAGGTGAAAAATTATCAGTAACTGTTACCTTGTTTAAATACAAAGAGTTCCAAGATGCAATTGACAGGGTAAATGAGATTACTGAATTCCAGGGCAAGGGACACTCCTGTGGAATTCATTCAACAAATGATGACCGTATTATTGAATATGCTCTAAAAACAAAAACTAGCCGTCTTATGGTTAGACAGCCCCAAGCTTTATCAAATAGTGGTTCCTGGACAAATGGAATGCCAACGACACTGAGCTTAGGTTGTGGTACATGGGGTGGAAATATTTCAAGTGATAATATTACATTTGAAAAACTTCTTAACATTACGTGGGTATCCTATCCAATACCTGCAAACCAGCCATCAGATGAAGAATTGTTTGGAGATATAATGTACGAATAAATAAATAAGAGCCCTTATAATTGGGCTCTTATATTTTTTTTTTTTTTTGAAATTCCATGGTCCGTCCCCGGAATTCTCAGGAATTCTTATGCGTATAATTCTGTGTATAATTCTCTAATTTCTTTACTTTCTCTTAGTATTTGAAGGGCAGTGTCTGCATGACCTTTTGTATAACCGTTTCCTACGATCATATTTATATCTTTATCTACTCCTTCAGCACCTAGTGAAGCTTTTGCAAAGTCTGTTGCCATGGAGAAAAAGTATACAGTTCCACCTTCTTTTGTTGAAAGAATGGCTGCCATCTCACAGTTTGGAATATTTACATTTACAATAACTGTGTCACAAAGCTCTCCGTTAGTAATTTCCTTAACCTTGTTATAAACCCCAATTCCGTCAGTAGCATCTGCGACTATATAATGATCAGCTAGTTCAAGTTTTTTAACATTTACTAGGGGTTTTTCGCTATAGTCTAAACAAATTACTTTTCCCGTAGGACCTGCCATTTTTTTAGCTTCATACAAGCAAAGCATTCCTGATTTTCCTGCTGCTCCTAGTATTAATACCGTCTGACCTTCTTTAACTAGTTTTTTGGTTTGGGCTGGTGCACCAGCTACGTCTAGTACTGAAAGAGCAAGATTTTCTGGTATATCACTAGGCAATTTAGCATAAATTCCACTTTCAAATAATATTGCTTTTCCTTTTATATCAACCTGGTCAACGTCTTTTCTTATTTCTAGTATTTCATCAATGTGTAATGGTGTTAAGGACAAGGACACAAGGGTAGCAATTTTGTCCCCAACTTTTAAATCAATTGTATCTTTAAGAGCAGGTCCAATTTCTTCTACAACACCAATTAACATTCCGCCTGAACCTGTTACAGGATTTTGATGTTTACCCCTTTCTTCAACTATACCCATCATTATTTCCTTTATCTTTTCTTCATCACCTTGGGCTTGTTTAGAAATTTGTGTAAAACTTGCTGAGTCAATATTTAATGTTTTTACATTTATAAGTATTTCGTTATCGTAAATTTCCATATTGTTATCAATTTTTAAGGCTGGTTGTGGCAATACACCTTTAGGTTCGATTACTCTATGTGTTCCATAAATATTTCCTTTTTTCATTGTTTTCCTCCTATATGACTAAAAATTTAATAAGAACAGAATATTTATAGCAATTATCGTGCCAACTTATAGGACGTTTGAAAAAAATCTAGAAAAGAAATATTTTCAATACTTAGGTCAATTACTTATGGCTATAAGTGGGATTGAAAATAATAAAAAACACATCTATGCCAAAAATTAAGCATTGATATGCTGAAAATTAAGCACTTAATTTGCCGAATTTTGTTGTTGACTGACCTATATCATAATGCTATAATTATTTGAAATAATCTTTAACACGGTACCGTGATGCCGTCAAGATTGCATATCTTCATATATTTATTGTGCACATCCTTGGCGACAGACCAAGGATTTATTGTGTTAAAAATTATAATATATGGAGGTAATTATGTCAAAAAGAAATGAAGTTTACGGTTATTTACCGGACGAGCGTCCGCCCTTAATCGGTCTTATTCTATTCGCATTGCAGCAGATTGTTGTAATGTTTCCTGCAACAGTTTTAGTTGCACTCATAACAGGTTTTCATGTTTCTACTACAATATTTGCCAGTGGCTTGGCAACATTAGCATTTATACTTATCACGGGAAGACAAATTCCTCTATACTATGGTTCAAGCTTTTCTTATATAGCAGCTATAGCGTCAATTATGGGTGCTGAAGCATTTGCTTCTTACCCTCTAAACGACAGAATTTCAATTGCACAATTTGGTATTGTAATGTCTGGTTTTGTATCTATAATAGCAGGATTTATAATTCAAAAATCAGGTAAGGATAAAATTGATAAGGTTCTTCCGGCAACTGTAACCGGTAGCATTGCCATAATTATAGGCTTATCCTTGGCAGCTAACGCAGTGACAAATGCCGCATCTTTTCCTGCGGTCGCACAAAGCAATCCTAATGCAAGCTCTTGGGCCTGGATTATTGCTATAGTAACTTTATTATCAACCATTCTTTACTCAGTATATTTGAAGGGAAAACTAAGTCAGCTTCCTATTTTATTTGGTTTGCTTACAGGATATGTAACTGCTTTAATAGTAGGTGGAATTTCTGGAATTCCTTTTGTGTCATTTGATACTATCCAGACAGCAGGAATATTTAATCTTCCTACATTTACATTTCCTAAGCCCACACTTGCAGCTGTAATAGCCATTATGCCAATTGCAATAGCAACAATACCAGAATCCACAGCACATGTTTATCAGCTAGATATCTATGTAAATGACTTAGCTAAGAAAAAGGGAGTTAACAAAAAGTATGATATTGAAAATAAGCTGGGTTTAAACCTTATAGG
>CAZTML010000138.1:0-4961 GCA_964614935.1 uncultured Clostridia bacterium
ATGCCGTTGTAATAATACTAAGTGCCGTCTCAAGTTCAGCTGCTATATCCTTTTTAAAATGAGTCTGAGTAATACGCACATACCAAAACGGCATAAACATAAAACCTATTGCCATTACTGGAACTAAGAAGTAATTCCCAAGGATGATGGCAATAGACCCTCCCATAGCAAATAGTAGAAGAGACAATGCACAGATAATAGGAAATCTATTTTCTCTTCCTGTGATTTTTAAGATTTCCTGCACCTCAGCAATTTCACGTCTAAAAAATGATATTTTCTTTCGCTTAGTCATTTCATTGACTTCATCTTTAATACTCCTTGGCTGACTCATTAACCTTTTAAAGATGGTATCCGTAAACTCCATAGGTGAAACACCTATTAACATAAAAGAACCTGTAATCATTCCGATACAGGCAATTAATAAGATGGTACTCATTGGCTTTATACCTCCTTCCTTTTAAGTTTTTCTATTGTACTAAGTGGCATTCCATTTTCTAAAAACCTTTTACATAAACTTTCTGATATGCTATTTGTTTGCTCATGGTAACCCTTAATAATAAACTTTCCATCTTCCATATGATTTTCAGTAATAATATATTGGAACAATGGTCTATAGTTTCTTGTACCATCAGGTAGGATCTCACACTCCATAATCTCCATCATTTTTCTTTCCTTATTCTCAAGCTGTTTACAAAATACGACAATGGGATATGCCTCTGTTACGTACCCCATCAGTGTTTCATCTGACATGTCCACTGCTCGTTTACAAAGGGATACCATCCTCCTATAGGTTGCCTCACAGGAGTTGGAGTGTATGGTTGTTAGAACAGCTACCCCTGTCCTTGCTGCTTCCTGTGCTGCATTAGCCTCTGCCCCGCGCATCTCCCCTACAACGATAATGTCTGGATTAAAACGGAGGGACATATCAAGTAAAGTAATTTGATCTACCCTTTGTCTTTCATTTTCACTATCACGAGTAATGGTATGAATAACAGAATTGGTTACTCTTCCTTCTTCTTCACGCACCAAGGCAAGCTCTCGTGACCCATTTTCAATGGTGAAAATACGCTTATTATCTGGAATTGTAGTTAGTAACCATCCTGCAATAGTTGTTTTGCCTGAACTTGTTGCACCTGCCACACAAACTGAAATACCGTAACGGATACATTCCGATAAAAAATCAAGCATGGGATTGGTTGCTGTACCACCATCTATAAAATCCTCTTTTTTCATGTTCTGAGGATTAACAATACGAATAGACGCTGCTATACCAACATCTTCATCTACAAGTGGTGTTTTGAGTACTGCTATACGAATATTTTTTGATAGATGCCCAAGAACAGCGGGACTTGCATTATCAAGGACCATGCCAGATATATGGAGCATTCTCCTGATTACATTGATCGCGTGTTCAGGTGAGTCAAAATGTTCATCTAGTTTTTCGCATCTCCCATCAGAATACTGCACCTCAATATCCTTCCATGAGTTGATATCAATCTCCTCAATGCCTTTTCCATATATATATTTAGTCAAAAACCCAAACTCAGCCATTTCACTATAAAGGGCATCAATAAGCTTGTTACCACTCATTCCTTTAACTGAGATTCTGCCATCTTGAACATATTTAGAAATATATCTTTTTAAATGCTCTTTAGAACCCTCTATGGTTTCATCGGTAATAAGGATAGAGTAATTATTTGATATATATTCCTGAACATCTTTTAAAACAGTTGAGAAATCTCTGCCATCTGATTCTGGGGTAAAAAATAGAGAGTGGGTTCTATTATCAGATCCCAACTCCCTTTGAGTTACCTTTACTTCCTCTACTTCTATTAACGTATTTTTTTCTTCTATTTTTTCTACCTGCTGTATTCCCATCACTTCTACTCCTAAGTCCTCAGTAGTAGGTATATGATTCATTGGTTTATCTTTTGCCACATCTTCATCTACAAATGTTCCACTTGGCCTAGTTACGTCCTTTAGAAATACAGATTTATTTCTTTTTTGTCCTAACACCCAAACACCTCCTTCGCTATCTTTTCAATCTCTTTACGAAATACCCTACTATCTTTCATTGATAAATCTTCCAAGAGATTGCCTGCTAGATATTGTTCCTCCAGTTCTCCTGAATGTGGTAGTTTAAAAGCCACACTTCCAAGCGCCCCATTTATATGTTCAACACCTTGCTGTGGCTTTAGATTGGACCCAATCTTATACTGCTTATCTGCATCCCATTTACTATCACGAAGAAGTGGCAATTGACTAGATAAATAGCTGATACTTTTCAAATCACAATTAGCAAGTCTTAATACTGAATCTGATTCCATCAGTGCAACTGCTGATAAAATATCATTTGCAATATAACTACCACAATCAATAATTACAAATGGGGCTATTTCACGAAGATTATCTATTAGTTCCCTTGCCTGTACCTCTGAGTAGGGGGGATAGGTGTATTCGTTTTCTCCTTTTAACATACCGAGAATCGTCAGATATGACAGCTTTTTATGTGTGACCATATTATGTTTTACAAGAGCCTCACTCACATGGGTTGCGGCTAGAATACTTCCTAATGATTTTTCACATTCAATATCTGAAGGTGGACAAATACAAGGGAGCATAGGTGCTGTCATATCACATAAAACTAGAACTACATTCTTTTTCCTATCTGCTAGATACTTGGCAAGTTTCGTGGCCACTGTTGTTTTTCCACTTCCAGGACTTCCCCAAACAGCCAAAACTCCCCCATGGAGAACTTCCTCATATTCTCTTTCTTCAGTGTTTCGTGTAAAGATACCTTTCTTCTTGAAATTCAGCAATTAATCCACCTCACTCTGTATTGCTTCTTCCTCATCTTTAGGATCTGCTATATTATTTGTTGTTTCCTCAGCTACACCTTCTTCATCTATTTCCTCGTCCACTGAATAAAGTTCTTCTATAATTTCCTCTTGTATATCTATAAATTGCTTTGTATTTTCAGGTGTTCCCCTATAAACCAATGACAAATGGGATTTACCATCTGCCTCTAGTTCAGCAAGAATATTCCCTTGTTCTAGAGTTACAAGAAGTGTTACAGTTGATGGCAGTTCCCTCTCATCTTCGATTTCCTGTTCACCTGTATTGGCATCATATCCTGATGAAGCAGTTACAGAAATCACTTCCACATATTTAAGTTCTTCTGGAATAACTGTTGCTCCTTGCTTTTTATAATCAGGTGCAATAACAGACACTATATCTCCGCTTTGTAGTTTTCCAGATAGGCCATTTGCAAAGCTTTTGATAGTGATCGATATAGCTTGTTTACTTCCATCAAGATTATATAAATAGGCATTTTCAGATGCAGGTATCTCTGATAGCTTTGTATTTAAAATATAATCTCCAATTCCTAAATCTGATGTTGCAAACTTCCCAATAATATTCTCTTTTGTACGAATTATATTATCTGGTAAGTTAAACCCTCCAACTTCTACCACTTGGACCATATCTTTTGTGATTTCATCACCTGCTTTAATCTCCTTTGTCACTCTTACAATCTCTGTCTTTTGGCTCATACCCTTATTAAATAATGGTGTAATCCCAAAACAAATAAGAAGTGACAGCACTATGGATATCACTCCGATTACAGTTCTATTTTTTAAAAACCCCATTTGATTCTCCTCCTAGTTTATAAAATATATAATCATAAAACCTATCCCTAAAAAGGGAGCAAGTGGCATAGATAAATTCTTTGCCACTTGCTTTCTTCTGATTTTTTCTATTATTATTAACATGATGTAAAACAGTACAAGCAAAGTAAGTCCTATCATTAGTCCATATATCCCTCTCCAAAATCCAAGGACAATTCCCACTGTAGCTGTTAACTTAATATCCCCGCCACCAATACTGTTTTCTTTTAACATTGCTGCTATGAGAAATGGTAGTGCAGCAAATATCCCTAATAAGTTTACAAGGCTGAATCTTAACAGCCCTGTAAAGGCTATAAACAGACAGATTATATCTGGAATTTCCCTCCTTTTAATATCTGTATAAGAGGCTGCCATCAACAGGCAAGAAAAAAGCACCCCTTGTAGGATGCTGTTAGCCTGCATAATTAAACATTTCTTTGATTTTCTGATTTAAAGTAGGCATAACAACCTCACCGAATAGTAGATAAAGTCCTGATAATAATAATGCCCCTAAAACAACAGCAATTAGTATCTTTACTGCTGTATCAATATAGCCTTCACCCTTATTATTCCTTACTGCTACCCTTGCTGCTATTACCTTATCCACTACAACTTCATTTGCTTTTTTAAACATATTTTTCATCTTGTTTCCTCCATTTTCTAATTTTTATATACTCATATTCATCCCTTGCACTTGATCGTTTGGCTCGAAATCAATTTCTTGAAAACCATAGCGATCTACATAATAATAGTCACTGCTTATCCCATCATAAAGCTCCACTACATCTGACATAGACAGAGAGTGGCCTGTAAATCCATGAGGATGATTTAAATTAAACTTCTTATAAATTTCTTCTAAATCATTGGTTTCAATCTCTCCATCATAGGCAATCTTATAGTTTTCTTTATCAGGCTCACCAAATTTCTCCTTAAGTTCTTCATATCCTATGAACTTAAGCTCTGGGCCTACATCAGTTCTTAACTGCCATATACGACAAGATTTAAGTGGTGTTTTTATTCCATCATGTGTAAATGAAACCTTTCCACTTGATAATATTTCAAACACACCTTCTGCCCATTTAGGTTTTAGTTTTCTTAGCTTGATCCAGTCTTCAAACTCATCATTTTTAAACATCTGATCTACTATTGCGGTATCTTGCTCTACATAACCTGCAGGATTTCCATAATAATAAATGCAATCATTTTGAAGCTTAATACTACTCATATTCCACCCCCTGTCCTCTCCCTTCTAGCCATTCTTTTTATGATACTTTCTTTATCACCTCCCCTCATAGG
>CAZTML010000139.1:0-4882 GCA_964614935.1 uncultured Clostridia bacterium
CCCTATCATCTTCTCGAAATTGGGGTCAACTTTCGGGATATTATACCTCTCAAGGTCTATCCAATATTCATCTTCAATTTGGTGTCCCAATGGAATCTGCTTTTTAGTCGTGGTCTTTATCGTTTTCATCTCTGATTCACTCAGGTAGAACCGATCAAAGATATACAATTCTTGCAAACATTGAATATCGAAAGTAGTTTTATTTTTATCGAATGAATAGCGTGTAGTATAAAATTCTTTAAGGCTCTCTAAATCTTTCGCTTCTACATTACATTCGTCATAGGAAAGATACTGAGCCGAATTGAGCCAGTTTTGCTTTTGTATTCTAAATCTTCCCAGACTAAAAGATTTCATGCTATCGGGAGCCATTCTATCAACATGCATTGTTACCCGTCTATCTTCAGGCAAGCATGATATATACCCTACTGTTGAATCTTTATGAATAATAAAATGTCCGGATTCAGAGTTTTTCAAATGATAGCTATCACCCAGTTCATGGATAAGTGTATTCGACTTCAAATCCGGCAGGCCTGGCCTGTCATTTACTCGGACAAAAAAACTCCTCTTCTCGTTCGTTACCAACTCTTCGTTTCGATGGACACGATATTGGTGTAACTTCATTCTTAGCTTTTCATTTCTTTCCGAAATATAATATGTAACAATGCCATCAACATAGTACTTAGGCTCATTATTAAATAAAACATACGATCGGAAAAAGCCTTTCAACCCTACATAATCATATAAATTCTTTTGAGGTGTAACCACAACCTCATCCAAATTAATGCTTCTGGCTTCTAAGTATATCTCTTTCTCATGAAGAAGCGCAGAAGCTGTAACCTGTTTAGAAGAGTATACAATATGTTGAATGGTCAACTCTGCATCTATATGCCCTGTTAAGAGCATGATATCCTTTTCAGTTATTATCCCATTTATATCAGACACTACCCCTAAATTGCCATCATTTGTGAAGATATGGACAAAAGGGATTGGCTCCTTGGTGTCTACATCCATTATCTTAACCTGCGATTGAGCTGTCAGAACAAAAACAAGAAATAAACAAAACATTGAAATCTTCTGTAATATCATCATAAATAATAAAAAAAGGAAGACTATCTAATTAGTCCATACAAACGTTCAAATTTATAGTCTCCCAATTCATGTAAATTTAATAAATTAAAAAACTTTAAATCCCAAAATATAAAGATGACCATCTTCATATTTTATAATTGTAAGCCCTCCACCATTTACACTCTCCAACTCCTGAGCACTAAGCTCCATAAATTCTAAATTTTTCATTCAAAATTACATTTTAATTATTGATACTAAAATTGTTTCTGTAATTTATTTGCGCGCCTTTAAATTACAATGGCAAATATGGGATTCTTCCGTGCAATTAAATTGAACGGAAGAGAATATTTACGTTATAAAACTCAATAAACTTCATCGTTTATTATTCGTATCTCTATACATTCTTATATTTAGTAATACGATCCTTACAGTTGATGCAAAATAATACTGTCGCTGTTTAGTAAGGCGTATTGGTGAAGGAAAAAATAAGATGTCATATTTCTTTTCTTTCGTTTTGCCACCTCTTCTTTTACCATTTAGTCCTTTTTACGGCGTCTTTCTAATTTTTGATAGTGTCTCCCAGACTATAGGTAAACCAATAAATCTACATCAACAATCAACAGTGATGATAACATAAATGAAATTCCGTTTAACAAACAATGAAAACCCAATCCATATAAAAATCCCAGATTGAGCCTAAAATATGTAAATACTATTCCCATAAGGACTTGTGGTAAACACATAACAAAATACATTGGCAGCAAGCATGTTACTTCAATATCATAATTTATAACATGTAAAAAGCCAAAAAACAAAATCATTATCCATATAATAATCTGTCCATACTTTTGCTGAATATTGTCATATATTGTTTGACCTACACCATATAGAATAAGGCCTGTAAGTGCTGCAAAAACTAATTTATAAAGTACATCGTCAAAATAACCACTTCCTGATAATAATGAAGTAAACATGTAAGTGATGGCACTTGCCGATATTGCAATATGTTTTCGCTTGAATGAGAATCCCAATCTAAAGCCCATCTCCTCTATAATTGATCCGAAAAAAACAACCAAAAACAGCAAGTAGAAATCACTTTTTTCTCTCATTTCATTCATTTCAGACTCAAGGGGATATTTCAATGACCCCGTGTCTACATTGAATAAATTCAAGGCGACAATCAAAGACAAAATAACGCATATCAGTACGAAAAGGTATTTCAAATAAAATAAAATCCCTTTTATGATTATTTTCTTTTTAGACAATTTATTCTTGTCATCAAAAGAAATATAATTGAACCCCATAACATAAAAAACGAGTAAAATAGGTAAAAGCCCTTCACCATTGGTTTTTCCATTCTGTTTCATTCTTAATGGCAAAGATAAATTCAGATAAGGGAGATTTAGGTTAAGCAAAAGTTATATAACGTAACAGGTGATCAGTGGGAATATAAAGGATTTCCAGAAGTAATTAAAGCTATCAGATTTGAAATAGAATGAGATAAAACGATTGCCCAGAATGCGAAGCTACGACTTTTATTGTTTTTCCCTATTATGAATCCTGTAGCCAATATAGCCCCAATCATTAAAGTTGCAATCACATAAACAAAGTTGAAACCATGAGATGCACCAAACAAAACAGAGGAAACCGAAACCTGGACATATTTGCTTTCTGTGACTAATTCTAGCAAAGATATTGGTGCTAATTGAAATAATAAAGTCTCGATAATAGGAACAATTACACACATCGAAAAGAGAGCCGATAGAAACCCGCTATATCCTAATATTTTACCCTCTGTAACTTCTTCTATTTTAGAAAACCATTCAGGGAAAAGTGTCTCAGAGATTATTCCAATAGGTATCAATATTAATGAAGAAAGGGCTACAGTTATAAGAACAAAAAAGATAAAATTTTGGCTTCCCCACCATTTAAAGAACTTTCTTATTTTACTCATGACATTCTTCGCAATTGAAAATATTTAGGCGCTTAAATCATTATTAATGATAACAGAAAAGAAATCCCGTTTAACAAACAATGAAAACCCAATCCATATAAAAATCCCAGATTGAGTCTGAAATATGTAAACACTATTCCCATAAGGACTTGTGGCAAACACATAATAAAATACATTGGTAACAAGCATGTTACTTCAATATCATAATTTATAACATGTAAAAAGCCAAAAAACAAAATCATTACCCATATTATAATCCGCCCATACTTTTGTTGAATATTGTCATATATTGTTTGACTTATACAATATAGAAACAGACCTATAAATGCTGCAAAAACTAATTTATAGAGGACATCGTCAAAATAACCACCTTCTGATAATAATGAACTAAGCATATAAGTAATGGCACTTACCGATATAGCAATATGTTTTCGCTTAAATGATAACCCCAATCTAAAACCCAACTCTTCTATAAATGGTCCAAAAGAAACAACCAAAAACAGCAGATAGAAAACACTCTTTTCTCTCATTTCATTCATCTCAAACTCAAGGGGATACTTCAATGATTCCGTGTCTACATTGAATAAATTCAAGGTAACAATCAAAGACAAAATAACGCATATCAGTACGAAAAGGTATTTCAAATAAAATAAAATCCCTTTTATGATTATTTTCTTTTTAGACAATTTATTCTTGTCATCAAAAGAAATATAATTGAACCCCATAACATAAAAAACAAGTAAAATAGAAAGCCTTTTATTAAAGGCTTTCTATTTCGGATTACTACAAATATTTAACTCTTCCTCTCGTTAAAAGAAATAAAACAACGCCAAGAGCAGCACTATTGTCAATAGCTTTGCGAAAAGCTTCACCATGACTTTTTCCAGCTTCATAGCTTTCAGGACTTCCCCCGAAAACATTTTCTAATTCCGATAAATTTAATTCTTTCATTTCTACTAACTATTTAATTTAAAAATCCTTCTCCAAAACCTCTTATATAATCCCATACATCAGTAAATGCTCTACCTACTGCTTGACTGGCATTTGCGATTTGTTCAGACGAAAAATATCCTCCTAATGGAGGACCAGCAGTTCCTCCCCCATTCACAACTTCCAACTCTTGAGAATTAAGTTCAATGAATTCAAAATTCTTCATACAAAATTAATTTAAAGTGTTAATATTAATACTATTCTGCAATTTATTTGTGCACATCTAAATTACGGTAGCAAATATGAGACTCTTCAGTACAATTTATTTGCACGGAAAGGAGTTTTAGTGTTAATACAATTTAAAATCCCTCAACCACTAATTTTTTAGATTCTGCTTCATTCTTCACGGCAAAGATAAATGCAGGAAAGAGAGGTTTAGGTTATGCAAATGCTATATAACGTAACATTATAACCAAAATCGGGTAATATAAATTCTTCTTTACCTGTCTATTTCTCATCGCCATCAAGGCTAACTATTAATATCATTTCTGTATCCTTATCATAATGCCAACCTAAAGAACCGTGTATTTTCCAAAGTTTTGTTTGTTTCGATAAAAAAGAAAAGACTTCAACTGATTATGGGTTAAAAAATACTCTAAGACTACCACAAAGTCCATCATAATAGGTAATTCTTTTGTATTCTAAACCAAGCTCTAATAGAAAATCATAAAAGCTTATTTTTATCTTTGTTATCAACACTTAAAAGCAATTTGCAATGTGTCCAACTCAATTGTGCACGCAGTGCGTGCACATTATCAAATGTGCGGTAAAACTGTTTGGCATCAATATTTTTACGTCACTTCAAACTTTACACAAACTACCTACCAATTTCGGATCTCGCTCAGACCAAGTCCTGACCTCAGTCGTACC
>CAZTML010000140.1:0-3211 GCA_964614935.1 uncultured Clostridia bacterium
AGCCACTTGGTATATTTGGATCTTCTATTTCTGTATCAGTAGGAACATTTCTGAAATTATATTTCAATGTTTTTGCATCTCTTAAATCTACCATTAAATCATCATCAAATAGTTCATATCCATCAGGAGCCTTAGTTTCTGCAACTGAATATATTCCCAATGGCAGGTTATTAAACAGTACTGTGCCGTTTACGTCAGATGTAACTGTTCTAATTGCTGCCCCGTTTGCATCATAAAGGGTAAATTCAGCTCCCTCTAAAGGATTTGAATCTAAGTCAAGCTTGTTGATTAAGATGCTTCCAAATTTATCGCCTGGTTCAACAACAGGTGTTTCCGGTTCCTCAGGTTTTTTTGGTTCTTCCGGATTTACCGGATTTACCGGATTTTCCGGTTCTTCAGGTTTTGGGTCTACCGGATCAGTTGGTCTTGTTGGTCTATATGTGTTTATTATAGTTAAACCATCTTCCGAAATAGATTTTCTGTAGCGACTTGGTATCTCTACTTCATCTACTGTATACACATACCTATTACCATCAATATCAGTTTCGTCTAAATCTTCCCAAGTATATGATGTTGTTCCACTCTCCAATGTTACCGGAAGACCAAACACTTCTTTGTCTCTATATAACTGAAGTTGTACTGTTGGTTTTCTAACCGGACCTCCAACCCACTCCTTAGTTCCTGTTACTTGTGTCTTTGGTATAATATATGTGTTTGTTACTGTTAAACCTTCTTCTGTCTTATTATAGTTTGCAGGTGTGCCAATCTCTTCCACTATATAAGTATATACATTTCCATTAGCATCTGTTCTGTCCATGGATTCCCATTTATGCTCATAAACACCACTTTCAAGTGTTATCGGTATGCCAACTGCTTCTTTATCTTCCCCTGCAATTTGTCTGTATAGTTGAAGCTGTATACTTGGCTTTGGTCCTCCCACCCATACTTTTCTTCCTATAATATCATCTTTTGGTGACGCGTAAGTGTTAGTAACTGTCAACTTATCATTAGATATTGACTTTCCATAGTTAGGTAGAGTTTCGACTTCATCTATGGAATATTCATATACTTTGCCATTCTCATCTGTTTTGTCTAAGTTGCTCCAAGTATATGTTAGTGTTCCATCTTTTAATTCTACAGGCTCACCTAACTCTTCGCCATTTCTATAAAGCTGAAGTTTTATAGACGGTCTTTCTGTTGGTCCACCTACCCATACCTTAGTACCTGTTATTTGTGTCTTCGGGCTTACATAGGTGTTTATTGCGGTTAAACCATCTTCAGATATGGACTTAACATAGTTTGTTGGAACATTTACTTCATCCACTGTATATACATATTCTTTTCCGTCTATATCTGTTTTATCTAAGTTGTTCCAAGTATGTATAGTCTCACCATCTGTGAATTCCACCGGATCACCATGCTCTACATTATCTCTATAAAGTTGAAGATGTATAGTAGGTCTTGGTGTTGGTCCGTTTATCCAAGTTTTAATGGCTGTTACAGATGTTTTTATTTTGGTGTTTTCTACTGTTAATTTTACTGTGTTTGCTTCATTGTTATTAAATGCCTTATCTACAGTAATTGTAACTTCATTTTCTAATTTTATATAACCGTCAGGTGCTGTTTCTTCTCTAAGATAGTATGTTCTTAGCGGTAAATTTCCTATGGTTAGTACGCCATTTACAGTTTCAAATATTTTTCCTTCTCCGCCAAATTGATAAGATACATCATTTATTTTATACCATAGTGAGAATCCAGCCTCATTATTGGATATTACTTTATTCTTATCATCAGAATCTTTTTCTTCAGCATCTACTTTTGTAATAACCAATTTTCCCTTATTAGGATCTAATGTTCCACCTGCCCAAGAGAATTGACTGGCACTTAACTCAGATTTTGGTACAGATTGTTTATCTATACCTGTACCTTCAAACACTACTTCGTTACTAACTATGCCGGATGTTGCTGTCACTACTGTTTTGTACTCAAGAATAACCGTATAATCCACATCATTCTTAAATGTAATATTTATAGTTGTTTTCCCGGTTTCTTCACTTACTGTTGGTCCTGAAAAAGTATAGTCGTCTTTTGATAGCTCTTTGTTAGTACCTGATAATTTTTTATATACTTTCAAACTGTCATTTACATAAATTAAACCATCACTTATAGTGTCATTAATCTCTGCATTTTTAATTACAGAAAGGCTTTCATTAACAGTAACTGTCCAGTTAACCTCATCGCCTGTATACACATTTCCACTTGCATTGGATACTTTATTCAAAAATTTGTTATATACATTATGATGACTTACGGTACCGGTATATTCATGCTTACCACCGGTAAATTGAGTGATAGCCTTGTTTGTATAATCCTTTATGGATATATCAGGAACTGATGTTTTGAAAATTATTACATATCTTTCATTAACTAAAAAATCACCTTTAAAGGTCAAAATAAAGCTGTTTTTTACAGGATTATTTTCATCTCCGCCATATTTAACAGAATAGTTATCTTTATCTACTTTAGTGCTATTAGTAGGGATTGATGTATTACCATTATTCTCATTTACATTATAAGTTTTAACTTCTATACTGTTTAAATCAATTACTCCGTTATAAGCTAATGTATCCGTAACTGTTACTCCACTTCCAAGGTTTTGTTTTAAGTAGTTTATATATACTTCCCATTGAATTTGTCTTTTATTACCACTTATCCATCCATTAACAGTATTGTTTTCACCATCAATGCTTATAAGTTTTCCTGATTTTTTACCGCTGTTCCACGATGATACTATTACTTGTCTTTCAGCCGGTTTATCTTCATTAAAAACGCTACTTGAAGTTTTACCTATAAAGTTAGCATTATTTTTATATTTTCTACTAGTAGCTGTATCTGTATTTGCTTCTAACTTATTTCCACCTACTACTACATCCGGGTCATAGGATGTTTTATAGGTAATTGTTGTATTAGCATTTATGGGTAATCCTTCGCCTATAAATGTCAGTATAAAACCTTTATGATATCCGGTTACTTCTACACCATCAACAGTAACTTTATTAGGTTCGAGAGTATAATGAGTATCCTTGACTAATGTAGTACTGCCCTTACTTACCACTAATTGATTTGGTTCATCTATTAATAGAATCAATCCTTTATTAGGGAATGTATCAACTATTTTTAGTTCAGTTATTGGCTCTCTAATAGGGTTTAT
>CAZTML010000140.1:3311-4832 GCA_964614935.1 uncultured Clostridia bacterium
AGCATTTTTTATTGGATGATTTGCTTCATTTACATGAACAGTCCATGTAAGGATTTTTGTTGTCGGGTCGTAACTGACATTTGATTTACCTTCTTTTCTAAGAATAGATTTTCTGTCAAAGGTAACGGTTGTTTCAGCATTGTCAACCTCAATTTCGCCATCCTTCAAAATTGTTTTATTTGTAAAGCTGTTGCTTTTTTGATATTTTCCTTCATTCACTAAAGAATAATCAATACTTGTTTTGAATTTTATTCGATATGCGTCGCTTTCAACTAAATTACCTAATGCTATAGGGAATTCTTTATGTCTTTTATCCGGTTCACCTACAGTATTCCAATAATCACCGGATTGTGTAATTTTATATACTTCAATAGAATCTGATACTATTTCTAATCCTTGCGGAAGGTCCTCATGAACACCGGCATTCTCAATAATGCTTCCTGATTTATTAACATCTATTGTCCATTCTATCAAATCAGCATCTTTTAAATAACTTCCGGTCTTTTCTATATTGTTGCTTCTTGTTATGCCACTTACAGTACTATTAGCTGGAAAGTTTTTATCAGCATACTTAAATGAAGCATCATTAGTAAACTCTGTCATTGTATAGTCTTTAATTTTAGTTTCATATTGAACTCGATATCCTTTATAAGGAGCTATACTGTTAAATCCAATTTCAAAGTCAGCACCATCTAAGCCCGGTATGGTAGGATTTACAGGAAAGTCACCACCAACAGATTTTTTTCCTTCATATCCTAAAACTAATTCATTTACTATAAAGCTTTCCTTAACTAACTCTAATCCATCAGGTATTTTGTCAGTAACTTTGGCATCTTCTATTATTGTTTTACCATCATTTAATACATCTATAGTCCATGTAATTTTTTTTGCATCAAGGTATGAATCAGGCACACCTTTTTTTTCAATAGATTTTATTTCTCCTCTTGGTTCCGCAATAACATTAAGGGTTGTTCCTTTTGAATCATTAAATTTAATTTCTTGTTCTACATCTTCCATAAATTCTTTTGAGTCAAACTTTAATGAAAAACCTACAAACCCGTCTTTAACTGTAGAGCCTTCAATTTTATCGTTAAAATCAAGTTTTAATTCACCATTGGTTATACTATAAGTACCCACCGGCTCATCAGATCCGGTAATGTATAAAGGTTGACCGCTTACAACAACAGCCTTAAACAAATTTGAAAGCTGAATTGCGGCATAGTCTCCGGCTTTTGCTTCCTTATCCACAGTATCCCATTTAAATTGCAAGGCTACTTCAGTGCCGTCTACAATATTTATTATTTGGTCATCTTTAATATCAGTACCATCTTTTCCTCCCAATTTAAGATAATCAAATGTAAATATATTCCCTAAATTATTTCCGACACTTAACACCGATGGTTTATCTCCTTCTGCTTGTATAGCAGCACCTGTTGTTGTTCCTGCAAAATCATTGTCAAGACTTAGCTCCTGCTCTGCCATGGTCTGCGCTCCTGCAAAAGTCATAGGCATTGAAAGTTG
>CAZTML010000141.1:0-4828 GCA_964614935.1 uncultured Clostridia bacterium
TATAGATATCTTTCTGCATCTTCAATAATTTTTTGATCTATTCCTGCTATCTTTGCTATTTTTAAAGCATCCTTGGGAATATCACTACTATATTTCACTTCAATAAGTCTGTAATCCATGTAATTTTGAACTTGTTCAATATTGTTTATTTTGATTAAATCATCCTCATCAGGAAGACTAAGACCTTTAACCTGCAAATTCTGAACATCCACATCATTTGCTACATTGTCATAATGTGTTGTAAGCACTGTGATACAATCTTTAGTTTTAAGATAATTTACAACTGCCTTGGTTATTGCAAAACCTTCCTTTGGATTAGTACCACCTGCAAGCTCATCAATTAAAATGAGACTTCTGTTTGAGGAATTGTTTAAAGCTTCTTTTAAATTAACAATTTCCGCTCCAAAGGTAGAAAGTCCTTTTTCAATGGACTGATCATCACCTACAGAAATATATATATGTTCAAAAAGACATAGCCTTGCATAAGTACAGGGAACAAACATTCCGAGACTTGCCATTGCAGCAATTTGACCAATCATCCTCATGGATACGGTCTTTCCTCCCATATTTGCCCCTGTTATGCAAACTACATTTTTATTAAGGTTTAAATCAATAGGAACATATTCAATATGTTTATCCTTTAATGTTTTTTCAAGTTTAAGATTTCTGCCACCTTTAATAGTAATCTCTAAATCATTAGTTATTTCCGGTTCTATACATTTATTTTTTTGTGCATAGTTTGATTTTGCTATAATATAGTCTATTTCACCTATAACCTCTGTATTTTTTCGCAAGGTATGATAAAATTCTTTAATTGACTTGGAAATATTTTCTCGAATGATGTACTCTTCATTATCTTCTTCCAAAGTTAATTTTTCAAATTTTTGCTCTAAATTATCAATTTCATCGGTGTTTTTTATGTTGTATATAACATTTAGATAATTTTCACCACATACTCTTAAGTTTTGTTCTTTATTCAGTTGGTCAATTTTTTCCTTTTGTGACTTGCTGATTGTAACTTCATCTTTCAAGTTTAACTTAATAGAATGTTTATTTTGAATTTCTTCTTTTATTTCTTTCTTTAATAGTCTGATATTTTTCTCAGTTAGTCTTTTTTCATTACGAATTTCTTTAAGTTTTTTTGAATATTCATCGTAAATATAAAATGTGTTTAATCTTTCATTAACCGGATCGAGTTTTTCATATAGTTGTGGTAGGGGCGATAATTCTCCTAGCTTTAAACCTACATAAGAAATTGTTCTTAATATTTTATCCATTTTTTCAACTAAAATCAGGAAATTTTTAATTTCAAACAATTCTACTTCATCAAGCACTTGATTATTTTTAGCCCTATCTATGGTTTCGTGTATATTTTTAATGTGTTTTAAAACATCAATTATGTCTCGCCTTTGTTTAATTTCAATAAATGCCCTTATTCTATTGAACTCTTCTCTTAGGTCTGCCTCCTGACCTCTTACAAAAGGCTTTGCATCTTGTTTTGTCTTGATTCCATACTCTGTTATTGGTTTTACTTCATTAAAAATATAATCAAAGTTAATGTTTTTTATTGTATTTTCATTCATAAAGCTATTCAATATTCATCACCGCCCGACACAACGTCTACTATTTTTATGTTTGGAAGGACTCTTTCCATATTTTCTTTTAAAACTTCACTGTCAAAGAAATATCCCGCGGGGGATACAGGGTTTAAAGTTACAGCCAAAACATTAATTTTGTCCAACACTTCAACCTTAAGGCCTTTGCGTCTCATATCGTTCCACACATTTATATCTGTGAATAATTTTGTTCCATCTTCTATTATTAATTTAATGCCTCTTAAATATTTATTTTCCCATAAATCTTTTAATAATGCAGTTGTCACTGCACCTTTAAGGAACACATGGGTCGTTTCTTCATCAATGTGTCCACTTATTTTTTTGCCACCTGTAATGCTTGTTTTAATTTTGGGAACATAAGTTTTACCACCTTGAGATATGATGCATGTTTTATTAGTTTTCCGAACGATTTTTTGAACATGGTCATCAGTCCCCGGTAATGAGTAACATTCAACGGTATGGGCAGTTTTTTCTAAAACCTTTTTCATGTCTCTACTTAATACAGCGCCTGTCGCTATAACACAGGCGTCTGTAATAACTGGAGACGAAACAGCTTTTCTGTCTATAGCACCATCTATGAATACTACTTGAGCGCCGTAATATTTAAGTCGTCCTGCAACATATTTCATATCTGTTGCGCTGACAGGTCCTGCAATCTGAATATTGCCCTTCTGCCTTACTCTTACTATTATTACTTGGCCCATGGCAGTAGAAATACCTGTTGTTTCCAATATTTCGCATTTAGCATTTGAAAGCATCAGTGTTTTTTTTGCTGTCGCAACATACATTCCTTCAGTTACCAAGATGGATGGTTTATGTGTCTCTGTTACTAAGTCTGTGTTTTCTCCATCACGACCTGTTGAAGTTATGCCTATTTTTACATTTAAATTTTCTGCCTCTCCTATGAGATAATTAAGTGTCATAGTCTTGCCTGCATTTTTTGCAAGCCCTATGATAGATATAGTTTCGTAATTATTCTCTTTTATAGTTTCAATTAATCTCATAGAAATCCTCTTTTTTCATTGATTACTTAACAATGAACATTTCCCATTTTATCATCCTGAGGTCGAAGCCTTTGTCATCCTGAGCTTTAGCGAAGGATCTCATCTTTTTAAAGAGCTGAGATTCTTCACCTGCGGTTCAGAATGACACGGGCTACGCCCTTTATTCATAACAATAACATTACTTATGCCTATTAGTGGTGCTGTTCATTGTTTATTTTATTCGTGGTGTTTTCTTTGCTTTCTTGCTAATTGTGCCGGTTCAAGAGCTAAGCCATTTCCTTGAAGTAATCCAGCTACTCCTGTTAATGGATCTTCTTTCTTGCCTTGACATACATCACATGTACATTCTAATTCAGGTATATGTGGTTCTGTGTATGTTGTAATAACACCTTCATAGTTTCTTAAAATAAGCTTGTTAGCTGAACGTGATAATACATATTCAGGTCCAACAGGAGTTTTACCTCCGCCACCAGGTGCGTCAACAACAAATGTAGGCACACAATAACCTGAAGTATGTCCTCTCAAGCTTTCAATTATTTCAATACCCTTTGCAACAGGTGTTCTGAAATGTTCAATACCTAGTGAAAGGTCACATTGGTAAATATAGTATGGTCTAACCCTGTTCATAACAAGTTTATGAACTAATTCTCTCATAATATGAGGACAGTCATTAACTCCTCTTAGCAATACTGATTGGTTTCCTAATGGAATTCCTGCATCTGCTAACTTTCTTAAAGCTTCCATTGATTCAGGAGTGAATTCATTTGGATGGTTAAAGTGAGTGTTCAACCAAACTGGATGATATTTCTTAAGCATGTTCACTAAGTCATCTGTAATACGTTGTGGTAAAACAACAGGTGTTCTTGAACCTAAACGAACTATTTCAACATGTGGTATTTCTCTTAATTTACTGATAATGTATTCTAATTTTTTATCTGAAACTAATAAGCAGTCTCCACCTGATAATAGTACGTCTCTTACTTGTGGAGTATTTCTGATATATTCGATACATTTATCGATGTTTTCCATTCCAACTTCATCATCACTTTGTCCTGCAAATCTTCTTCTTGTACAGTGTCTGCAATACATTGAGCATTGGTCTGTTATTAAGAATAATACTCTGTCAGGATAACGGTGAGTTAATCCCGGTGCTGGTGAATCTTCATCTTCACTTAAAGGGTCAAGCATGTCTGCTTCACTCCTATGTGTTTCGGCAAATGTAGGTATTGCCTGCATTCTTATTGGATCTCTAGGATCATCCTTACCCATATGTGCTGCATAGTATGGTGTGATACCCATTCTGAATTTTTCTAACACCTTACCTATATTTTCTTTTTCTTCGTCAGTAAGATTAACTATTTTGTTTAATTTTTCTACTGTGTCTATTCTATTCTCAACTTGCCATCTCCAGTCATCCCACTCTTCAGGCTTTACGTCTTTCCAAAGTTCAATTTCATTATAATAAGCCAATGTTATTACCTCCTTAAATTATTAAGCATATGTCATTTCTGTGAAGAACCTTTATTAAGATTCTTCACTCCTATATCATTTAGGAATACATATTGCTATTAGACTTAAAATATTATTATGCGTATTTTTCTGTAAATAATTTTCTTAATCCTTCGCTGTCTCTCATTACTTGAAGTGCTGTTTCTGAATGTCCCTTAGTATAACCGTTTCCAACTATCATATTAACATCTTTACCAACACCTTCAGCACCTAATGCTGCTTTTGTAAAGCTTGTAGCCATAGAGAAGAAGTAAATTGTTCCTTCATCTTTTGTAGCAAGGATTGCTGACATTTCACAGTTTGGTCTTGATACACAGCTAATTACTAAATCGCATAGTTCTCCATCTGTTGCTTCCATAATTTTGTCATACACTTCAATTGCATTTGTAGCATCTCCTGCTATTAGAACATCTGCAATTCCAAGTTCCTCAACCATTTTAAGTGTTACTTCTCTGTGAGCCCAGCATATAACTTTTCCTGTTGCACCTACTTTTTTCTTTGCTTCATATAAGCACAACAATCCGGATTTACCGCTTCCACCAAGAACTAAAACAGTATCTCCTTCTTTAACAAGCTTTTGAGTTTGAGCAGGGGCTCCTGCTACGTCGAGTACTGACATTGCTAAATTTTGAGGTATATCATCGGGAAGTACTGCATAAATTCCGCTTTCAAATAATATTGCTTTTCCCTTAATGTCAA
>CAZTML010000142.1:0-4826 GCA_964614935.1 uncultured Clostridia bacterium
ATGACAATTCTCAGATTTACTTCTTATATCTATTATACCTTGCCTCTAGTTTTTTAAACAATTATTCTATCTTTTCCAAGGCATTTTCTTTAGCATTATAAGCGTGTTTTCTTCAATTTTTTAAATACCCTCAAACACCTTACCAATGCTGTCATAGATAACCAAATCTGCTTTTCTATCCATCGGGGTTGCAGTTTTGTTGATTAATACTAATTTACTCCCCTTGAAATAATTAATAAGACCAGCAGCTGGATATACAACTAGGGATGTTCCGCCAATAATTAAAACATCTGCTTCCTCTATATATTTTACTGCCTTTTCCATTACATTCATGTCGAGACTTTCTTCGTACAAGACAACATCTGGCTTAACTCTTCCTCCACACTGACACTTTGGAACCCCTTTACTATTTACTATAAAGTGGACATCGTGAAATTTATTGCATTTCATACAATAATTTCTGTGCACTGAGCCATGAAGTTCCAAGACGTTTTTACTTCCTGCAGCATGGTGGAGTCCATCAATATTTTGTGTTATAACTGCCTTTATCTTCCCTTCTTTTTCCAACTCAGCAAGTTTCTCGTGAGCGGGGTTTGGTTTTGCATCTAAAAATATCATCTTATTTATGTAAAAGTCATAAAACTCTTCAGTGTTACTTCTAAAGAAGCTGTGTGAAATCATAGTTTCAGGCGGATACTTGTATTTTGTGCTGTACAATCCATCAACACTTCTAAAATCAGGAATACCACTTTCTGTTGAAACTCCTGCTCCTCCAAAAAACACAATATTGTTACTATTTGAAATTATCTCTTTAAGTTCAATATTCATAATAACCTCCTCTTTATAAACTCTTATACCATTATATCATATCTTCCGATTTTTTAAAACACACGTAAAAACTAACTTGATAAGGGTTGACAAGGGGACGAGGTTGTTGTCATACTATGTGACAGCAACACCGTCCCCTTGTCATTATTCGTAAATATTTACTAATCTGTCTCCTACTATGTCCATGTTCAGATAATCGCTATGTCTTTGTGGGATTGTCACGACGTCTGGGTTACCATCACTTATAAATCTTTCTCTTATATTTTGTTCATATGATTTAAAGTAATCATATATACCGCAATTATCAACATTTATTTCGCTAGCTGTTACACGATATAGACTGGTGAACTTTGTTAATGTATCAAAGGGTGAATAAGCAGGTCTCCAACCTACATCTAAAACTGCTATTGTCTCGTATTCATTGCCTTCGTATTCCCCTTTAAGCATGGATTCAATAAATTCATCCTGTGGATTGCTACCATGAGGAAGTGCTAATGTTTCAACTGTATAGTCAGGTAGGTATCCTTTTATAATATTATTAACAGAACCCATTTCAATTTGAATTTGTTCTGCGTTTAATTTTGCCATTTCGTTATGACTATAGGTGTGGTTTCCTAAATCATAGCCATTTTCTATAAGCCAATTAAGCTTTTCATGTGCATACTCTTTTTGACCAAATGGATTAGTTCCTAAAAAGAAGCTTGCAGTTACGTTAAAATCAGGATATTTGCTTTTAAATTCTTCTAAAATCCCTATGGCACAATCAGGGTCTATTACCATTTCTCCATTTACCTCAATATAATTAAAGTTATTCTGTCTTCCATCGTCAAAGGTCAGTATTATGGGAGTAAAACCTGCTTCAGTTTTAATTTCCCCCTTTGCATAATCATTTAGGCTTATCATGCGGTAGCCATTTTGGTACATGTATTCTAAATCCTTGCGAAAATTTTCAGGAGTTCTCTCCCATACTGTTTCCTGGGGAGCTATTCCATGATACATCAAAATCATAATTTCTCCAAGCTCGTTAGGATTAAGGGACATGTCAATAGAAGCAAGGATATCTTCTTCTCTGAGTTCTTCATTGTTTCCTTCATTTTGAATATTAGTATCTGTATCTTCTTTTTCTTCTTCTAAAGGCGCATTTGGTGCTTCTACTGGCGTTTCTACTGGGGTTTCAACTACGGGTGCTTCAACAGGGGCTTGGTCTGTACAGCCTGCCAATAATAATAGGGCTATTAAAATAATTATCTTTTTCATTTGACTCTCCTTTTTCTATAATACTATTCTATATTATTCAAATTCAAATGTCTATATGAAGTATTAAACAATTTTATTATCCAAGTTTGATGCTTCAAAAAATGACTTTACCTGGAATACGCGTTTCAAGAAACAATTGAAAAGTATTAAATAATAGGATGGAATCAATAAATAATTCCATCCTATTATTTAATAGATTATATTAATTTCATCCCCTGGTTTGACCCAGCCTGTTTTTAAAACTTTTGTAAATATTCCTTCCCTTGGCATTACGCAGTCTCCTACAAGTTCTCTTATAGCGCAACCAGTATGGCATTCCTTACCTATTTGGGTAACTTCCATTTCGCTTTCACCAATTTTCAATTTTGTTCCTATGGGAAGTTCATACAGAATAATCCCTTCTGTTGTAAGATTTTCTGCAAAAACTCCTACACACAAGCCTTTTATATCTTGCTTATTTAATTTATCAATACTTTCCTGTCCTAAAAGACTTACCTGTCTGTGCCACTTTCCTGCATGAGCATCTCCCTCGAGCCCATGGTCAACTATAAAGTATCCTTTTTCAATAGGTTTTTTCACTACACCTTTTTTCTCACTTATATTTACAGCTAATACTTTTGCCATTTACATTCCCCCTTATCTATTTTCTTTCGAATAATCCTGACTTACCGCCTGATTTTTTCATTAACACAATATCAGATATAATCATTTCTCTATCGATTGCCTTGCACATATCGTAAATTGTGAGCCCTGCTAGAGTTACCGCTGTAAGAGCTTCCATTTCAACGCCTGTCTGACCGGTATTTTTTACTGTAGCTCTAATTTCAACTCTGTTTTCTTCAAAATTAAGATTAAAATTTATGTCACACCCTGAAATCATAATTGGATGGCACATGGGAATTATATCAGAGGTTTTTTTGGAACCCATAATTCCTGCTACTTGTGCAACAGAAAGGACATCTCCTTTTTTGATTGTTCCTTCTCTTATTCTTTCAAGAGTTTCTTTTTTCATATAAACATTGCCGTATGCCACCGCTTCTCTTGAAGATTCTTCTTTATGGCTAACATCAACCATTTTGGCTCTGCCTTGTTCATTAATATGAGTTAATTCCAACTTTATCCTCCTACTTGATACATCATTCTGTCGGTTTCGCTGCTTCCTTCTTCTAAATGGTGTTCTTCAGGTTTATTATAAATAGCATCTTCAATAACTTTGATTAATCTTATTTCATCGTTTATATATGTCTTTAGATTAATTTCTTCTGCTGAATGCAGACATGGCTTAAGGGTGCCTGATGCAGTAAGTCTTATTCTATTACATTCAGCGCAGAATTTACAGCTTACAGGGCTTATTAGGCCAAGGGAACCTATTGCACCAGGCAGCTTGTAAACAGAAGCTACCTTACTGTCATCCTTAATGGGAACAAGTTCAGGATGTTTTTCTAAGATTTCTTCAACTTTCATATTATATTCACCAAAATATTTTAAAGCTTGGCCAATGGGCATTAGTTCAATAAATCTGACCTGTATGTGGTTATCCATGGTTAAATTTAAGAAATCTCCCACTTCATCATCGTTTATTCCTTTCATTAAAACTACGTTTAGTTTTATAGGAGTCATACCAATGCTCAAACATTTTTCAATTGCATTAAAAACTTTGTCAATTGAACCAAGACGAGTTATTTCATTGAATTTATCCCTCTTCAGCGTATCAATACTTATGTTCACACGTTTTAATCCCGCCTTTTGTAAATCTTCAGCCATGTCTGCAAGTAGGATTCCGTTTGTAGTTATAGAAATATCCTTAATACTGGGTATTGCAGATGTGTTGCTTATAAGTTTGTCTATACTCTTTAAAATAAGGGGTTCACCCCCGGTAAAACGGACTTTTTTTATACCCAATGTTGCACATGCCATAATTATTTTTTCCACTTCTTCAAAGCGGAGTATTTCTTCATGGCATTTCTTTTCGATGCCCTTTTCAGGCATGCAATAAACACAGCGCAAATTGCACCTATCAGTAAGTGATACCCTTAAATAATCTATACCCCTTCCTCTTTTATCAAGCATTATTCCCCTCCTTACAATATAATGGTTCCAGTGTTGAAATAATCGTATCCCCCTAACTCATCGAGCCTTGCCTTGAACTCCTTAGATTTTATTGTTTCAATAAATTCCTTAACAATTTCCATTTCTAAATATTCTTCTGGTATTGCAAGGTCGTATTCTTCGTTGCATACAGGTATGAAATCAAGTCCCATCATTTTTGCTGCCGAATATACCCCAAGTCCTACATCTGCATCACCTGCTTGTACTGCTGCAGCAACTGCCAGATGAGTGAATTCTTCTCTATAGTATCCATTTATGTTTTCAGGGTCAATATTTAATTTATTTAAATTGTAATCCAGCAAGAGTCTTGTTCCTGAGCCCCTCTGCCTGTTAACAAATTTAATGTCCTTTCTTTCAAGGTCTTTAAATTTTGTAATATTTTTAGAATTTCCTCTTTCAACCATAAATCCTTGAATTCTGTTTACGCACTTAACTAATGCAATTTTTTTATCGGCTACATATTTCTTCAAATAGCTTATGTTATAAACTCCAGTCTCCATGTCTAACAAATGGGTTGGTGCCATATGTGTTTCACCTGTCTTTAATGCCATCAAGCCGCCGGTGCTTCCAACATTTGAAGATGCAAGGAAATATTTTTTGTTTCTTGAATGCATTAGGTCTGCTGCTATATC
>CAZTML010000143.1:0-4818 GCA_964614935.1 uncultured Clostridia bacterium
AATGACATTTTCTTCTTGACATACCTAGAACATCTAAGTATAATCATACATAGATAATCTAGGTATCATTTGGAGGTGAAAAATTTATGAAAATTGATAAGGGTCTAATAGGAGGAAGTTCAAATTTATTAGTTTTATCACTACTTATAGAGAATGACAGATATGGTTATGAAATAATTAAAGAGTTAGAAACACGGTCAGATAAAACTTTTAAGTTTAAGGAAGGTACCTTGTATCCTATATTGCATAAGCTTGAAAATGATGGGTTTGTAATATCATATATGGCAAAAGGAGACACGGGAAGGGATAGGAAGTATTATCAGATAACTAAAAAAGGGAAGAGACAGCTTACAGAAGAAAAGAAAATATGGGAAATTTTTTCAAACTCTGTAAATAAGGTGATTGATGGAGTAGATGCTTATGCCTAATAAAGAAAAGTTCTTGAAAGAAGTTATTTCACAAGTGAATTTCAAGTATGACAGATATGATATTAAAAAGGAACTTGAAGCTCATATTATAGATAAAACAGAATATTACATTGACCAGGGATATAGCAGCGAAGAAGCGGAAGAGATGTCTCTGAATGACATGGGAGATGCAAAAGAAATTGGTAAAGAGCTTAATAAGCAACATAATCCGGTTTTAGGGTGGATATGGAGAATATCAAATACTCTTCTTGTCTTATTTGTTATTGTTAATGTATTTATTGTTGGAATACATTTATTAGGCTCTATATATACAATTACTTTTAAACCTACAAGTGGTATTAATAAATCAAATATAACCTATAGACTAGATGTAAATGAGAAGGTTAAAGTAGATGATACAGTAGTGCATATTACTGATATTATTTATGAAAATAACGGTGATTTAAGTATTGTATATAAAGACTATGACACAAGGCTTTGGGGAGTAGGATGGAGTTTTGGAAGCTTGGGGGAAGTGAGTGATAATTTAGGCAATACATATCATAGCAGTTCCGGAATGAGCAGTGGTGGAATAGTTACAAAATCCATACGTACAATAAGGAATTTTTCTAAGGAAGCGGATACTTTAATTATTACTTATGATTATTATAACAGATATTATAGACTAGAAATTCCACTTAAGGCAGGTGAATAGTATGAGCAGACGTAAGAAAGCTTTAAGAAATATTGTACTTATAGTTATTTTATTCTTTTTATTTTTAAATCGTACAGGACTGTATTTAACTCCATTATCAGCTCATAAAAATTCTGAAAGAAGTGCACATTACGGACCATCAAAAGTTGTTTATATTGAAGATTTTGAAAAAGGCAAGCACATACTTGGTAAATATGACAAATGGGTTTCATGCAATACGGTTAATAAACATCTTTTATTCTTTTGGAGCTTTGGAAATCAGGTGCATGGATTTGAAAGTGATTTAACAAAAGCAATAGACTATTCATTTGGTGGAAATAATGAATATTATAAGTTTTACGGTATAAGGAACAATAAAGATGTAAATAGAATTGAAATCATTCTTAACAATGGGCAGAATATTGAAATAACAGACTTCCATGATGATTTGTTCCTAATTACCTGGGATGTAACATCAGATGAAGAAGATGATGATGGTGTATATATTCGAAACGCCAAAGCATACGATTCTAAAAATAATGTAATTTTTGATGATACTGTACATTGATTCTTTGGATATTGGAGATGTTAATCCGTCAGTTTCAGGAATGCATGATTTTTTGTTGACTTATTAATTTTAATTCTTTATAATAATTATAGAAACAATAAGAAAGGGTAAGGTATTTGCAGAATGAGAAAATAATCCGCTTAGAAAATTTTTATAAAATGACAAACATAAACTTCAGGGTTTATTTGTTGTGTACATTTTATTATGATTACGGGTGGATAGTATTTTAATAGCTGCAGCTTACTTTAGACTAAAATTTAGTGCAGGATTTTCTTGCATTTATTTAGATTTAATATGAAAGTAAAAGTGCTATCCTCCTCAGAAAGAAAGGGAGGATTTTTTATGCTTATAATTGAAAGTAATAATATAAAGAAATATTTTGGAGACAGGTTAATTTTAGATATAGATAGTTTGAACATATATTCTGAGGATAGAATAGGTCTAGTAGGCATTAATGGTGCCGGTAAAACAACATTGATTAATATTTTAAGCCAAAGAATAGAGCCTGATGAAGGATGGGTTAAGATTAATGGTAAAACAGAATACATTTCACAGCTTGAAGAACCGGAGAGTTATAGTATAGGCAATGAAATGGCTTCAAAGTTCGGAGTAGAAACTTCATGGAATGAAAACATGAGCGGAGGCGAAAAAACAAGATTTAAGTTAGCTAAGGCTTTAGAAAATGAAAGTATGATAATCTTTGCAGACGAGCCAACCAGCAATATGGATATTGAAGGTATTGAGCTGATGGAAAAGAAACTTGCAGAATATAATGGTGCATTGATAATAGTATCCCATGATAGGTGTTTTTTGGATAAAATCTGTAATAAAATTATTGAAATAGAAGATGGAAAGATTAAGACTTATGATGGCAATTACAGTGATTTTAGCAAACAAAGATTACATGATAGACAAAGGACTCAATTTGAGTATGAAGAATATACTAAGGAGAAAAAACGTCTTGAAGTAGCTATAGTTGATACTAAACAAAAATCGAAAAGTATCAAAGGACCTCCTAAAAGGATGGGTAATTCCGAGGCTAGGCTTCATAAAATGGGCGGGCAAAAGGCTAAGGCAAATCTAGAGCGAAAAGTAGGCAATTTAGAAAAAAGAATAGAACATTTGGAGGCAAAAGAAAGACCCATAAAATCGTCAAAAATTAAAATGGATATAAAGTCTTCTGAAAAAATTTACAGTAAAATAATAATAGAAGGCAAAAAAATTAATAAATCCTACGGAAATAAGGTCATATTCAAGGATGCAGAATTTGCTGTATATAATGGTAAGAAGGTTGCACTGATAGGTCCTAACGGATGTGGGAAAAGCACCTTGGTAAAAATGATAATAAATAACGAGAATTCTATTAAACTGTCTAAAGGAGCAAAGATAGGTTACTTTAGTCAAGATATGAACATTTTGAACAGTAATCTAAGTATTATTGACAATGTAATGGAGAGCTGTATTTATCCTGAGAATTTTGCAAGACTTATGCTTGCAAGACTTTTATTTAAAGGGAATGATGTATATAAACAGGTTGATGTGTTAAGTGGAGGGGAGAAAATTAAGGTTTCATTTGCAAAAATATTATTACAGGACATAAATTTACTAATATTAGATGAGCCTACAAATTATTTGGACATAAATTCACTTGAGGTTATGGAGGAGGCACTGAAGGAATATGATAGAACACTATTATTTGTCTCCCACGACCGAAGCTTAATAAATAAAGTTGCAGATCATATTATGTCTATTGAAAATTACAAGATAAATAACTTCAACGGAACTTATAAAGAGTTCAAAGAAAAAAATAATATGAAGAATCAAAATAAAGATATTAACGTACAGATAATTTTGTTAGAGAACAGGCTTTCAGAAGTTATTGGAAAACTATCAATGCAATTAAAAAAGGAGGAATTAGAAGCTTTAGATAAAGAGTATTTTGAGATATCTGAAAAAATAAACACTTTAAAAGCTAATAAATAGTATAAGTCAAGAATTTCAGGGATTAAATTAAGGACTTTGAATTCCAAGGTCAGTCCCCGGAATTCTTTTATTTGTGGTAGGTTTCATTGGCGTTTATTTTGAAGGCTCTGTAGATTTGCTCTAGTAAGATAACTTTGAAAAGTTGGTGGGGGAAGGTCATTTTGGAAAATGACAGTTTAAAGTTGGCCATACTTATTACTTCATCAGATAAGCCATTGCTGCCACCAATAATGAAGGTTATATCAGAGATTCCTTCTACTCCTAGGGAGTCTATTTTGTTAGCTAGTTCTTCGGAGCTTAGCTGGACACCTTTTATATCTAAAACGATTATATAAGTGTTTTTTGGAATTTTATTAAGTATTTTTTGCCCTTCTTTTATTTTTACCTGGTCGATTTCAGCTGGAGAATAGTTATCATTTGCCCTTTCATCAGGTATAACTTCTTCAGATAACTTGCAATATCTGGAAAGGCGTTTTGTATATTCTTTCATTGCCTCTGTAAAAAACTTTTCTTTGATTTTACCTACGGATACTATGGTTATATTCATTTGAATCTCCTATATTCTTAATAATCATAAATAATTATTTTAATAATATAATATTATATCACTCTTTATGTAAAATACCAAATTATTAATATAATAACGTTTGCAAGTTTCGATTGCATATTATTGCATGCTGTGATATAATTTTTATACTTTTACGCTTTTAGTTTTTTGAATTAAAATTTTATCGGTGAGGTAGATGAAATGGTGAATATGAAAAGAACATTGTGTTTGCTTATATGCATCCTGATACTCGGCACCCAAGCTTTTGGAATTGATACTATTTATTATGAAGAGCTTAGTATTAGAAATAATATAGAAAAAACATACGGTATAAATATTATTATACCTGAAGGTGCTAGCTACTTGGACTTTGTTGAAAGTATGCGGGTATTAGAAGATAGTTTAAAGAAATTTCCGGATAAAATGATTAATGAAATTTCTGAATACTACTTAAATAAAGGAATATCGACTAATGTAATAATAGATAAAACAGAAAATATAAAGGACTTGTTTTCCGTATCTGAGGATGATGAAAGTTCAGTTAATATCTACATAAAAACATTGGAAAGCAGCTTTTATTCAATATCAGAAGAAGCGATATTGCATGAACTTGGACATT
>CAZTML010000144.1:0-1556 GCA_964614935.1 uncultured Clostridia bacterium
TTGGCGATAATAGGACACTATCATATGGCAGATGCAAAAATACAAAATCCTATAATGAACTCTATGATGGATTAAAAAATTTATAAAACAATAAAACTTTATTGGAGGTGGTGTATGAAATATGAGTTTTCACCGCAGGTTTCTCCGAAAGAAGTTTCTGAATTAAGAAACTCTGTTGGATGGAATGGCATGGGGCAATGTTATAAAAATTCTCTAAAGAAGTCATATTTTTTTATTTGTTGTTTTGATGATAATAAACTTATTGGTTTTTTGGATGTTGTAAGTAATAGTGTTACAGATGCTTATATTCAAGATGTCATAGTAAATCCTGACTTTCAAGGAAAAGGTGTTGGAACAAATCTTATGAAGCTAGCAATCGATAAACTGATAGAAGATAATATTTATATGATCTCAGTTTTATTTGAAGAACCATTATTACCTTTCTATAAAAAATTCGGTTTCAACACATTACTTGCAGGGCAATTGCTATGAAAGTAATTAAATAGTGATGGAAAAGTATTTTTATTTTTAGTTAAAAAAATTGCTAATAACATACTTATAAATAGGAAATTGTGGGGAGATTATTTATATTTGACAAAGGAGTAATTGTTTATGAAAAAGGATACTTCCACAGAATCATGGGGAAAAGCTGAAATGAGTAATGAGTGGATTCAACAGGCCCAAACGAATCCGCATAGGATTCACTTTATTATGCCATTCACTTATCAACAACTTGGTGATGTTTTAGACAAAACCATATTGGATTTAGGATGTGGTGAGGGTGGATATTCAAGAGAATTATGCCGGAGAGGTGCAAAGGTTACAGCAATAGACTGTGGTAAGGGTGCAATAGATTATTGTGTAGAAAAAGCAAAAGATGAACAACTTGAAATCGCATATTACTTGAGGAACAGTTGTGATTTGCATGGTATTGAGGACAATTCATTTGATGTTGTACTATCGTCTATGATGCTCATGGATTGCGAAGATTTTGAAGGAACAGTAAAGGAAATAGTAAGAGTGTTAAAGCCAGGTGGAAAGTTATTTGCAAGCGTTTGTCATCCCTGTTTTCATTCCAGCGCTGGTATTGGACGTCAGGACAAAGGACTTGATAAAAAAGTAGTTGTATCTAATTACTATTATCCCACTGAATGGGTTGCGCCTCTATCTAGTGGAACAGTTGAAGTTGTATGGAGACATCGAACTATCCAGGACTACGTTAAAATATTTATAAAATTCGGATTAACAATTACTGATTTACATGAACCTGTTCCCACTGATGAACAGGCAAGGGTAGGTGTTAATATAGCATGGATGCAAAAAATACCTATTTTTATGTTTTGGGAACTGATAAAATAATAACTAAATCAGGGAGAGCCAATGTATAATAGTAAGTTGTAATATTTATATAATGTACATTAGTAGAATTATGTGACTGATGATTATTTATATTAGGGGGTGGTGGTTTGAAAAAAATACTGATACTTGTAGCGGGAATGCCAGGTGCAGGAAAAACCAGATTTGCGAATTATTTATCTGAAAAATTACAGATTTCT
>CAZTML010000144.1:1566-4759 GCA_964614935.1 uncultured Clostridia bacterium
AGCCAAGGTATAGGGCGTGAACTTTGAAAACTTCACCTTTTATAGTGCCCTTAATATACAGATGATGAGCATAACACGAAGTTCAGAAATTCCAATTTGAAGCATTACTAATGCTAATGCACATAATTCAGATTTTACGTCGCATCGTTGAAATAGATTTATTGGATTATTTATTATATTAAAAATTATTGTAGAGATATAGAAGAAGTGTTATTAAATATAAGGGACACTGGAGGCGATAATATGCTGTTAATAGATGATGATTTAGTAATTAGGAATGCTGCTGTTAACGATGTGTTAGATTTATGTAAATGGTGGAGTGACGGCAAGGTAATGGCACATGCAGGATTTCCTAATGGTCTTTATACTGATCCAAAGAAATTAGCTGAACAAATAGAAAACGAAAGTGATTTATCAAGAAGGTTAATTATTGAAATTGAGACAAATAAAGTTGGAGAAATGAATTATAGAATAAAAGATAATATTGCTGAAATAGGGATTAAAATTTGCGACTTTTCTTATCAAGAAAAAGGTTATGGTACTAAAGCCTTAAAACTGTTAATAGGATTTTTATTTAAAGAAATGAAAGTTCAAAAAATTATTCTTGATACAAATATTAATAATTTAAGAGCACAGCATGTTTATGAAAAGATTGGTTTTATTAAAACAAGTATTTCTTTAAATTCATGGAGAGATCAACCTGGTGAACTGCAGTCATCTGTAAGTTACGAGATAAAGAAAAGTGATTATAAGTTTTAGCTCCTAAAAAAATGGCTGGTGAAATTTCTGAAGGAATGCTTTTTGACATTGGATATGCTGACGGTATTATTCCTGTCTTAGCACAGCCTGAAAAACCAGTTCCTAATGGTACAAGGGTTGGATAATAATAGCAAATCGATTAGTATTGGAACATAGTTGGTGTCAGGAGGTAAAATATGAAAAAATACATAATAATCTTATGGATGGAATTATTGCTTTACCTGCTTTTCCTGTAGTTTTTGTAACAGTTGATAATAACATAATGGTAGCAGGTGCATTTCACTTTTATTCATTTGATCCACCATGTGTAATGGTTGGCATTAAACCTGAAAAACATACTCATATTTTAATTATTGATAAAAAGGAATTTGCCATTAATATACCAATTAAAGAGCAACTTGATAAAATACATATTTGTGGCTCAGTTTCAGGAAGAGATGAGAATAAATTTTTGAAAGCGGGGCTAACAAGTTGCATGGCAAATAAGATTAACAGTTGCATTATAGAAGAGTGTCCTGTTAATTTAGAATGTAAGGTTGTTCATAAAGTTGATTATCCCGGCAGTCATGACTGGTTTATCGGCGAGATTGTTGAGGTTCATATTGATGAGCATTATACAAGAGACGATGCTTTAATGTTTTGTGGTTAGGGCAATTTAGAACAGTAGGAAAAATAATTGAAGGAAGACATAATAATGAATTATTTTAAATGGGAAAAACAATTTGCAACTATTGCTATGGCTGTAATAGAATTTATTTTACAAATTAAATTACAAAATGATTATAAGACAAATAAGCAACAATTGCTATGATAAAGAATCAATTAAATAGGAATTTGCATGAGGCTTAAATATGAGTAGGAAAATTATAATACTTAATGGTCCATCCAGTAGCGGTAAATCTACATTGGCGGACACATTACAAAAAAACATAAAAGATAAGAATAATGAGGAGTACGGAATAGTTTCAATTGATGACTTTCTTAAAATGTCAACAGCCGAAATAATATATGAAGAGGATGTATTTGAGATTTCTTCAAAACTTTGCGATAATGCAGTTGAAATTCTTGGTTCAAGGCAAGGTGTAATTATTGATCATGTAATTACAAGTGAGCGAATCTTTAATCAACTAATTGAGACTTTGAGACTTTATGATATTTATTTGATACATGTTACTTGTCCGCTGTTAGAATTAGAAAGAAGAGAAAAAGAGAGAAAAAACAGATGCTTAGGCTCTGCAGAAGCATCTTATCAGTATTTATTTCCTAAAGATAACTATGATTTGAAAGTTGACACATTTAAGTTATCTGTAGAGGGGTGTTCGTTGCAGATTATTGATATATTGAATTTATAATTGAAAGAGGTGATTGGCGAGCATTTATAGGCATTCTCAGAACACACTGGCCATTAAGTAATATTTATAAAAAATAATTTGTTTAAGGATGGAATTACTTATGAAATTTGATATATTAAATACTAATATTTACGAAATGAAAGATTTAGTTACGGAATACATAGATACATTAACAGGTGTAATGGATGATTTTGTAGAAAGACATATGATAGAAGCTGAGTGGTATAAAATAAATATAAATAAGGAGACTATTGGCTTCATTACACTATTTAAGGAAAAAGAAGATGTAAGAATCACATCTTTCTTTTTAAAACAAAATTTCTACCCATATGCACAGGACGTTTTTAAAGATATATTAACAGGGTATAAAATTAAAACAGCATACGTACTAACTTGTGATGAACTATTTTTATCTTTATGTTTAGATAATCATAAGACTATTAAGATGCAAGCATATATGTTTAATGGAACATTTAAGGTGGATATGAAAGAACCAAAATATCATAGAAGTTGCCTTTATAAAGTATCCGCAGATGAAATGCAAACAGTAAGAATGTTAACGGGAGATTTCTTTGATGATTGCTCAACAGATGATCTTAATAAAAAATATTATTTATATTGTTTAAAAGAAAATGAAACTCCGCTTGGATATGGCATTATCGTTCCAAATAAAATCCAAAAAGACTATTGGGCTTGTGGCATGATAACACTAAAAGAGCACAGAAAGAAAGGTGTTGGAAGAAGTATACAAATTCATTTGGGCGATATTTGCAGGGAGAATAATGCAATACCAATCAGCGGATGTTGGTACTATAATCATCTAAGTAAAAAAACAATTGAAAGTGCAGGGCGTTATACAAAGACAAGATTATTGGAAGTGTTGTTTTAAATAATATATACATGGATCAAGTAGCAAATAAGGCTATTCTATTTCAGATAGCCTTGTATAATATTCTTCTTGTAATAAATTTAAGATATAACTTTTTCTTGGGCTTCTAGATTCATTAGGGTCAAATCCAATAGGATCCCAGTGTGACAGAGTTCCGTTGTAAAAGCATTCATATGCGTGACCATCGTTATAA
>CAZTML010000145.1:0-3520 GCA_964614935.1 uncultured Clostridia bacterium
ATACATAAAATTAAAATAATTTTAATCTATTTTAAATATATTTAACAAATAATTAACAAAATAAGCGTTGCGCTATAGGGAACATGTTGTTATAATTTAAACAAGGTAAAATTTAAAAAATAAATAGGAGGGTAATTTAGAACACAAGACTGAAACAGAAATTGATAGAATTTATGGAAAATATAAAGGAGATTACTAATGAAAAAAATGAAACAAGTATTATCAATTTTATTAATTTTAACTATGCTATTTGCAACGGCATGCTCACAAGCAAAAGAAACTAAGGGGCCGGCAGAACCAGTAAAACCTGCAACTTCTGAAACTCCTGAAGATGGGTATGTTGTGGAAGATGAAAAAGTTGATGTTGTTGTTATAGGTGGAGGAATGGCGGGAATTTCATCCTCCATAGAAGCTGCAAGATTAGGGGCAGATGTTATTTTATTAGAAAAGCTATCCTTTGTTGGCGGTTCCTCTGCCTTATGTGAAGGATACCTATGGTCAAATGAAGCGAAAATAAATGAAGTGACTGGTCAAGGTGGTTATGATGTTGAAACTATGACTCAATATTTGTATGACAGAAGTTCTCAAGAAGGCAATCTGGAATTAATTAAAAATATTACAAGTATTAGTGGTGATGTCTTAGATACCTATATGTCAGAAGGATTAAGACTTAATACGGATAAATTCCAATATGGTGATAACTATAACGGAAATGTTCTGATGGCTCTTACTGCTCCGGACCATGGTATGGGTATGATTCAAGACTTAAAAAAGATTGCTGAAGATAAGGGTGTTGATATAAGGGTCTCATCCCCTGTAGTTGAACTCTTAACTGAAGGAGATGCAGTAGTGGGAGTAAAAGTTGAAACTAAAGATGGTACATATAATGTTTTGGCTGACACAATTGTAATAGCAGCGGGTGGATTTGTTAATAATGACGAGCTTATGGAAGAATATAATCCCATAATTTATAAAAACCGAATTGTAACATCTACTGTTGGTGCTGAAGGGGACTTGCATAATATGGTTCTTGAATTGGGTGGGTCATTTGTAGGAGAGAATGTATCGGGTACTATTACATTAGATGGTAAACCTGCTCATAATTTACCTATAGGTTTAATGCTATATACTAGTACCTTCAATGTTAATAAAGAAGGTATACGTTGGTGTCCTGAAGGAGGAATCGATGCAGATGGTGATAATTATTACTTATCTGTTAACAAGCAAACAGATGCTAAAGCTTTTGCTATATTTGATTCTCAAAATCCACAAGTTGACGTCTTGGAAGGTGCAGTTGCAGACGGACATGCTCTTAAGGCAGATACCTTAGAGGAATTAGCTGAGTTGGCAGGAATTAATTATGAGGCATTAGCAGCTGAGGTAGAAACGTATAATAAGGACTTTGCTGCCGGTAGAGATGATAGTAAATGGGGAATTTCAAACTCAAGAATGACTCCTATACAGGAGGGGCCTTTTTATGTATCGGCATTCCAACCATGGAGTACCATGATGACTTTAACAGGAGTTAAAGCTAATGAAAATCTACAGATATTAGGAGCAAATGATGAGCCAATAGCAAATCTATACGGAGTTGGGGAGTTTATTCTGGGAAATATAGTAAATGATAGTTATCCATCTTGTGGAACAGCTTTAGCATCAGGTTTGTATGGTGGCGTTCTGGCGGTAAGACATGCTTTAGGCAAATAATTGTAAAAAAACAAGTTCCTTTTAATAAAGGGAACTTGTTTTTTGAAAAGGGAGAAGCTTAAACAAAATTTGACATAATACATCAATTAAAATATAATTACTTTATTGTATTACAAAATGAAAATGGGTAGGTAAAAATATGTCAGTAATATCAAGTTTAGACCGAGCATTAGATATATTAAATATCATGTACGATAATGGAGGAAAAATTAGTGTATCAGAACTGTCAAAAATAATGGGACTACATAGAAGTACTGTCTACCGCACATTAAATACCTTATATCAAAAAGATTTCTTGCAAAAAGATAATAAGACAAGTCTATATTCCTTAGGAACAAGAGTGTTGACGATGGGATTGGTAGCTGCAACAAATATGCCTCTAGCAAAAATCGCTAAACCTCATATTTCGTACCTTTCCAATAAATATGAAGTTAATGCCTCTATATTGATCATCGAGGGAAAAGAGAAAGATAAAAGTTGCGTATTTTGTTTAAATCAATTCTTAGATGCATCATCTACCACCTTGCTTTCAACACCTTCTCAATGTGACACAAATGATGCATACAGACCGGCAACAGGGCTATGTTTTGTAGCTTATAATGTAAAAGGTGAATTTACCATTCATAATGAAGGTTTAATTTCAAACTGGCAAAAGATAAATAGAAAATTTAATAAAAGTAATTATAACATACAATCATTTATTAAAGAATTGGAAGAAGTGAAAAAACAAGGATATGCATTAGAAGATGAAGCTTTTCTTAAAGGGCAAATTGCTGTTGCGAGTCCGATTTTTAATAATTCAGGAGAAGCTATAGCCACGTTAGGTATTGATGGAGATAAGAAAAAGCTATTAAATAAGTTTAAAATTAATGAAGTTATTGATGATATTATAAAACATGCATCGATTATTAATGAAGCATGGGCAGAATTTAACAATTGACATTAATGATATAGTTTGATAAGATTTGTAAATATTAAGTACTTATTCATACTATCAGAGGAGAAAAAATGAATCCAGTTGCTTTCACAATATTTGGAATAGAAGTTATGTGGTATGGAGTAATAATATCTGCAGGAGTTTTACTTGGCGTTCTTGTGGCCCTAAGAGAAGCTAAGAGAACAGGCTTTAAGGAAGATGACTTGCTTGATTTCTTGCTCTATGCAATACCTGCAGCCATAGTTGGAGCAAGGGCATACTATGTTATATTTTCCTGGGATTACTACAGTCAAAATTTATCACAGATAGTAAATATAAGGAATGGCGGGCTTGCAATTCACGGTGCAATTATTGCAGGCGTTATTACAGCTGTATTGTTCTGTAAAAAACGAAAAGTGAATTTTTTTGAGCTATTAGACTTAATAGGACCAGGCCTTGTTCTTGGCCAGGCAATAGGAAGATGGGGAAATTATGTAAATCAGGAAGCTCACGGAGGACCTACAGACCTTCCTTGGGGTATAATGATTGAAGGACAAAAAGTCCATCCTACATTTTTGTATGAGTCTATAATAAACTTATTAATTTTTCTATTCTTATTATGGTTTAGAAAACATAAAAAAGCATCTCACGGTCAAGTATTTGCACTATACTTAATATTGTATTCAGCAGGCAGGTTTTTTATAGAAGGCTTGAGAACAGACAGTTTGATGTTCATGGGCATGAGAGTCGCCCAGCTCATAAGCGTTACAGCCATAATAGTCGGCCTAGCAATGTTCATATATGTAAAAAACAAAAAAACTAAATAAAACCAACACTTCCTTCGCTTATGCGGAGGATTTTTTATGCAAAAAAATTGACCAAAGAGAACCACCCCCT
>CAZTML010000145.1:3620-4741 GCA_964614935.1 uncultured Clostridia bacterium
ACTTTTTTAAAATAGTTGTGGCATTTTATACCCACTTTGTGGTATACTATGCCCAGTAGGTGGTAGATAATGTTTACTGGTGAATATATTCATTCATTTGATGAAAAGGGAAGGGTTATAATACCTTCTAAATTTAGAAGTGAATTAGGTGAAACATTTTATATCGGGAAAGGATTGGATAAATGCTTGTTTGTTTATCCTATTGAAACATGGAATGAATTCGTTGGTAAACTCAAGAACCTGTCTACCTTTAACAAGGAAGAAAGATTTTTCTTGAGACGTTTTGTTTCAGGGTTCTCTGAATGTTCTTTCGATAAACAGGGAAGGATATTAGTACCACCACAACTTAGAAGTTTTAGTGAATTGAATACAGATGCTGCAATAATAGGGGTTATAGACAGAATCGAAATTTGGAATAAAGATGATTGGGATGATTACTCCAACAATGACGAGTTCGATTTTGACAGCATCGCAGAAAGAATGTCGGAATTGGGGATAGGTTTGTAAGGAGGAATCAGAATGGAATACATACATAAGCCGGTTTTACTGGACGAATCCATTGAAGGTCTAAATATCAAAGAAGATGGTATTTATGTTGATTGTACTCTTGGCGGGGGAGGCCATACAGAGGAAATACTTAAAAGAGCGACTTTAGGCAAGGTCATAGGAATTGACCAGGACGATTATGCAATTGAAAAAGCTCTAAAAAAACTAAATGACTACAAGAATTTTATAGCTGTAAGGAACAATTTCAGTAACATTGACGAAGTTTTAGATGAACTAGATATAGAGAAAGTTGACGGAATATTATTTGATCTTGGTGTATCATCATTTCAGTTTGACATACCAGAAAGAGGGTTTTCTTACAACCACGACATGCCTCTTGATATGAGGATGGATAAAAGTCAGACAACCACAGCAAGACATATTGTTAACGGATACGAAGAACATGAATTGTCAAGAATTCTATGGGATTATGGCGAGGAAAAATGGGCAGCAAGAATTGCAAAATTTATTGTCCAGGAAAGAGAACATGAATTTATAGAAACAACCGGACAACTTGTAACTATCATTAAAAAGGCAATACCCAAGCAAGTCAGACAGGAAGGTTCACATCCTGC
>CAZTML010000146.1:0-4681 GCA_964614935.1 uncultured Clostridia bacterium
GAGGAATCTGCTGCACTAATTGCTGCTTTTAGCAAGGACCAAATTTATGATAATCCTCTCAAGTTTTCTGATGTACCTTTAAACCACAAGTATTACAATGAAATAAAAAGGCTTACTAACGCCAATATTATTGTTGGTTATGAGAACAATACATTTAGGGGCAGCAACAATATTACAAGGGCAGAGTCTGCAGCAATGATTAGGAGAGTATATTCAGATATAAAAACAAGCAATGGTAGCTCTTATCTGACAAAATTAGAATTTATGCCTATCAGAGGCGAGGATATGTACTCGTATTTTGGCACTTATGATTTGCGGACCACTAATGGTAATGATGTTAATGACAAAAAGTTTATCAAAGCGAAAGATACCTTAGAGTACGTATCATTTGGTGGTATGATATTTCCGGAAGATAGATACCTTTACGATTTAGATGCTGTTAAAACAATGGAATCATTGCGTTCTAGCGGCTATTACAATGTAGCAGGCACAAATTATTACATGATAGTCTTTGGATCCTATACCAATGCTGAAAAATCTTCTTTTGCTAATGAAATTTTGGCAAATATCGCTTCAAGAAATGACTTAAACGATGCGGAATTTATGCAGATTTTTACCTTAGTAAGCAAGTACAATGTAAGTGAAGATTTATATATGAATGCTCTTAAAAAATGGCACAGCTTAACTATCAGTGACAATGCAAAGGCAAATATCTTATTTTTCAGATATGCTTACTATATTAAAAATGATAATAAGGATTCTCTAAAGGCTTTAGCATACGATGATTTGAAAAAGGCAAATAATATTTCTAATCTCTTGGAGTCGAATTTTAATTTAGGTCCGGATACAATTGATTTTAGAAATTATACTTTCGGAAACTATAGTTTCTCCTTATACAAGGATACAACCTTGTACAGACACCTTAGGAGTCTAACACTGCCACTTAACCAAAACTTAAGGGTTGTTGAGCTTTCAAATTTGTTAATGATAGAAAAGACAACGAAACCTACGGTTAGCATGGCTAATTACCAAAGTATATTTACCAAATATTCAATAAATAAATTGTATGTTTTGAACTTCCTAGGTGAAAAAGAGAGGGCTTTTGTTGAAGCAATCAATGATTACGACATAATCAAAACATTTGAAATGTATAAAAGAAATCCCGCAGGATTTAATGATACTTATACGGGCATTTTGAAGAAAGTGAAAATGTAATATCATCCTGAGAAATTGCTTAGTGTCATCCTGAGCGTAGCGAAGGATCTCATCTTTTAAAGGCTGAGATTCTTCGAGCTACGCTCTCAGAATGACACGCTGCTTCGCAGCTTATTTATGGTCCATCGGGGACGGTTTGGTTAGAGGCGAATTGTAGTTTGGCCCAAATAAAACGAGATAGTTAGACAACTATCTCGTTTTATATATTTTTAGTCCATCGGGGACAGTTCTCAGTGGACATTTATTTATTTTGGGAACATCTTTTCAGATTTTCCCTTTTTATTTTTTGGTGCATAAGCATTTATTTTCTCACTATGTCAATCAGAAGGTCAACAACTTTTTCCATGGACTGAATGGGTATGTATTCATATCTGCCATGGAAGTTGTGTCCACCAGTGCACAAGTTTGGACATGGTAAACCCATGTAGGACAATCTTGCCCCGTCAGTTCCCCCTCTTATGGGAACAATGTTAGGTTCTATTCCGATGTTTTCCATAGCCTTCTTTGCATTTTCAACAATGTACATATGTGGAAGGATTTTTTCTTTCATATTGTAATATGAATCTTTTAATTCCAACTCAACTGTTCCCTGACCATATTTTTCATTTAAATAATCAGCAATTTTCTCAAATCTTTCTTTTTTAACAGTGAACTTTTCCATGCTGTGGTCACGAATAATATATTGTAATAGTGTCTCTTCCACGTTTCCTGACATATCACTCAATAGACTGAATCCTTCATATCCTTCAGTGTTTTCAGGTGTTTCGTAAATAGGTAACATCTGATGAAATTCCATTCCAATCAATATGGAGTTTTTCATTTTATTTTTAGCAGTACCTGGATGAATGTTTGCTCCCTTAATTGTTACCTTTGCACTTGCTGCATTGAAATTTTCATACTCTATTTCCCCGATTTCTCCACCGTCTACTGTGTATGCATAATCTGCTGCAAATTCCTCAACATTAAATAAATTAGCTCCATTTCCTACTTCTTCATCCGGAGTGAAACCTATTTTAATTGTACCGTGTTTAATTTCAGGGTTATTAATAAAATATTCTGCCATAGACAGTATTTCTGCAATTCCTGCCTTGTTATCGGCACCAAGAAGTGTTGTGCCATCTGTTACGATTAAGTCTTGCCCTTTGTATTTTAAGAGATGTTCAAACATTTCCGTCTTCATTACTATTTGCTTTTCTTCGTTCAATATAATGTCACTGCCATCATAATTATGTATTATTTTAGGGTTCACATTATTCCCCGGCATGTCAGGAGATGTATCCATGTGAGCAATAAACCCGATAGTAGGCCCTTCTATATTACCAGGCACCGTTCCGTAGACATAGCCGTTTGGATCCATATAGGCATCTTGAATTCCCATTGATATCATTTCTTCAACCAGGAGTTTTCCTAAATCTTTTTGTTTTTCACTGCTTGGAATTTTTTCTACATCCGGCACAGATTGAGTGTCGATTTTAACATAATTTAAAAATCTTTCGTGTACTTTCATATTTTATGCCTCTCTATAATAATTTGTAGTTTTTGATGGCTTAAGTATATCATTATGAATTCCACATATCAATATTTATTAGAAACGTAAAGGGTTGAATGACAAACACTTTATTCACTAGTACTAGTACTTTTATTGCTTAATTGATTCTGTGCAACAATTGTACCAAGGGTATCTCCTAACTGTGTAAATGCAGTAGCCAACACTGATAATTCATCATCTGAACAGCATTTAGATATAGAGCATGCAAGTGCAGTTATGTAAGTTACAAGTTCACAAGATTTCATATTTTTCACTTCTAAAAAACAATATATGCCACAAATTTAAAATGGTTAATATGCCAGGGTATGACAATGGGACTATGACAAGGGGACGGCAGGTTGCTGTCAGACTAGTTATAGTATTGATAACTCAATTTACAAATGGTTGAATTTACTATTATTTCATTGTATAATATGTACAAATATATTTGGGAGGCCGTTATGGATTTTGTAAAAGAAGGATATAAAGTTAAAAGTGCTACTGTTATTAAGAATCTTGAAAAAAGAAATATGGAAGGCTACTATTGTGAAACTGTAGAAGAAGCTGTAGAGAAAGCCATGTCTATGATTAAACAAGAAGACACAGTGGGTTGGGGTGGTTCTACTACTATTGATCAAACTGGAATTAAAAAACTTTTAGAAGAAAAGAACATAAAAGTTTATGACAGAGATAAAGAAACTGACCCTAAAGAAAAAGTAAGGATGATGAAAAAAGCATTAACTTCTGACGTGTTCCTTACAAGTACCAATGCTATTACAATGGATGGAGAACTTTTAAACATTGATGGAAATGGTAACCGTCTTGCTGCCTATTGCTATGGTCCTGACAGTGTTATAGTAATTGCCGGGATAAATAAGGTAGTTACTGATTTGGATGTTGCTTTAAAAAAGGCAAGACTTGATGCCACTGTTCCAAACACATTCAGAACAAATTCCAAAACACCTTGTCATTTCACGGGAAAATGTACAGAATGTACAATGAATGACACCTTGTGTGGTCAAATCCTTGTAACAAGATACTGCAAACCCCAAAATAGAATTAAGGTAATATTGGTTGGTGAAAATTTAGGATTTTAAGATGCCCTATTAAAAAATGAGATTCTTCACCTGCGGTTCAGAATGACACAGGCTACGCCTGTGCAGCATATCATCCTGAGTGCAGCGAAGGATCTCATCTTTATTTATGTCATTTAGTTTAACCTATATCTTTTCCGGCTCTTCGTAAGTTTCTCCTTGAGTGTCTACTGTTACCTTATTTAATTTAACTTCTTGCACAGGCCTATCCATAGGACCGGTTTTTGATGTTGCTATTTTATTTACTACGTCCATTCCTTCAATAACTTTTCCGAATCCTGCATATTGTCCATCAAGGTGAGGAGAGTTTTTGTGCATGATAAAAAACTGTGATCCTGCTGAATCGGGAGCCATAGCTCTTGCCATTGATAAAACACCCTCTGAGTGTTTTAGGTCGTTTTTAAAACCATTGGAAGAAAATTCTCCTTTTATGGAGTATCCGGGTCCACCCATTCCACTACCCTGTGGGCATCCTCCCTGAATCATAAAACCATTAATTACTCTATGAAAAATCTTACCATCATAAAAATTCTTATTGATTAATGAAATAAAGTTTTTTACAGTGTTTGGAGCTATCTCCGGATATAATTCTGCTTTGATTATATCTCCGTTTGCAAATTCAAATGTTACTATTGGGTTCATAAATCCTCCTGAAAATTTATTCTTTTATATACTTTACATTAATTATTTGAAAAATTCAATAGTTATAACTGTTTATCTATAATTAAAATAATTTACTTGCCACCCTGAGTGCAAACGAAAGATGCCCTAACCCCATTTTTTTGAGTGTTTTTTCAGAAAAATGGTTGGTAGGTCATTCGCAACGAATTCCCAAATTATGCGA
>CAZTML010000147.1:0-4681 GCA_964614935.1 uncultured Clostridia bacterium
TGAACTCTTGAAAAAATATTTGAATTGATAAATCCAACAGAAAAATCAAGGAGGTCACAAAATGCGTATCAGTTACAACAAACTTTGGAAGATGCTAATCGACAAAAACATGAATAAACAGGATTTAAAAGAAATAAGTGGTGTGAGTGCCGCCTCCATTGCCAAGTTAGGAAAAGGTGAAAATATCACAACCGACGTCCTCCTTAAAATTTGTGAGGCCTTAAATTGCCGCTTGGAAGATATTTTAGAAACTATAAAGGAATAGGGGAGGAAATAAAATGCAGATTCAAATATTTAAAATTCATGGAGATAATATTGTTGAGTGTGAACGTATTTTTAATTTTATATCTCGTAGAATAAATATCATTGATATAAATAAACAATTTATTTCACAAGCGTCAATTCAATTAGATGTTACCTTTACTTACAATAAGTCTAAATTTCAATGGAGAATCATTTATCATCCGGGTTTTAATAAATCTAATCGTACACGCTGGGATAATAATATTTTCGATTCTTTAAAAGCAGCAGGTAGTTTTTTGGATGAAACACCAGACGCTATTATAACTCAAGTTGGCTCTGAGGAACAAAAGGAAAAAATATTGTGTGCCATTGAATTTTGCAGTGCACTACAAGCTGGAAATCAGGCATGGCAACGTAGTGGACGAGCATACTCAACCATTAGGACAGGTTGTCCATACCTTTACATAGTTGATTTTGTAAAATATGAGCTGGATACCACTACAAGAAAAAGAAAAGCTATAAGGACACCGAATCCAGCTATACCTTATAGTTACATAAATAACACACAGCAGGAAAATGTATTTGGAGCCCAAGCCTTTGTTAAATCAGAAGAATTTGATGAGAGTAATCCTTTACTCAAAAACTTTGATGAATCGGTTTTTTCAGAAGACGATATAGCTGATTATTTAATTAATCTAATGCTAGGGTATGATACTACCAAATATGAAGATTCTCTTCTTGATAAAAACTTAAGAATGGTAAACTATTTCTCAATACATAGCAATGGACAATATTATTTTAAACCTGATGATTGGCAACGTATTTATAAAGGTGAAACCACGGTTTTAGAATTATCCAAAGAAAAGAAATGGCAGTTCGGAAAGAAAATTGCAGAAAAATCTATGACTGGTCACCTTCGTGAATTTGTTAAGGTGGTTAAAAAATATGCTTATGGTATATCATGCAAGAATTTACCATTCGGGGTTATACCAGTGCAAAATAAGGCAAGCTTTGTTAAAGAGATGGTTTCTCTTTATCCGATTAGTCTAAATGAAGCTCAGACAATTTTAGAAGACGACCACGACCTTCTAATTTGCCTTATTAAAGGTTTTAAACCAAGAGGGGATGATAATCGACCTGATAGAGGTCTACTACCGTTCTTGGCAATGCTAACCTCCGAACATGCCAAAGTATTAACTTTAATTTATGGCCCAATGACCTCTAACCGTGTTGAACAGATTAAGAATGATCCAGGCGCAGTTGCACGCGTAAGTGGATTTTGGAATGTTTTTTTAGGGTTAAGCGACTACCTATTACTTGATGTCCCATTATTAAATGAAGAAAGTAATGCAACACTTTTTAGATTAAACCATAGGTACAAACAGCAGTGTACGGCGCTTTCAGCTAAAGAAGTTATTTTTTCAGATATTGTTTCACCTATCCCCAATAGTGTACATGAAGATGATGTAGATTCTGCGATTCACATGTTATTTACTAGTTTACCTTTGAACAAATGTTTTGAAGGTTTGTGCAATCCACCGGGAGGGGATTGGAGTGGTCTCTCTGTTATTGTTAATCAATGTGAATATAGGTGGGTATCGTTGCCACGAGTTAGTGGTGAAATTAATGGAAAAAGACCAGATCATGTATTGCAACTTTACCCCAATGATACCAATTCTATAATTTTGTCAATTGAATCTAAGGATAGAGCCTTTGATCTAGAACCTAATGTAGGAACGCAGCTAAAGCAATATATTACATATCTATCTACGTTCGTTCCTAGCTGCGAGAAAAGTGTTATTGGTGAATGGTCGATCTCCAAGAGAAAAATTTCTCTTAATCAAAGTAAGATTGTTTCTGTGGCTGCATTTATTGATTCTGAATCAGAAGATTACGATCATATTCATCGATTATCAGCATGTGATTTAATATTTGCACTAAGCCCTATCGAAAATGGTTGGAACATTAAAGTTATAAACTATATGCCCGACAACTCCGTATATACACAATTAAAAGAGCTAATACAATCACATCCAAACAACATAGGAATTACTTGTACTTTTTTATAAGGAAAGAAAGCGCCTTTTATAGGCGCCTCTTTTTTTAATAATTTGTATACAATGATTCATAGACCGTATTGCTCTGCTTATCCATTACTTTTTTAAACGCTGATTTTCCTGCATGTAAATAATAGTGGTTAATAAATAGATCCTCTGATAGTTGTACACTATAATCCTTATTAGTAGTCTTTCCATCAAATGACAGTGCCCATTTAACACCTCGATTATTAAGCTCTTTTAGATAATCGAAAAACTCATCAAAATCGATTGTGGATAGGCTATAATAGCGACCTTTCGTATTAAAATATGGTGGATCAAGATAAATAAAATCACCTTCACAGGCTTCTTTTGTCGCGTCTTTATAATCACATGCTTTAAATGTTACAGTTTGTATACGGCTCGACCAGTCTAAGATAATTTTTCTAAGGGTTTCTGGATTAATTCCTTTTCTTGAGTAATGTAATGAATTGTTAAATTGACCATCACTGTTAAATCGAATTAATCCATTAACACATGTACGTGATAAAAATAACAAATTATACGGAGAGAATGAACTGTTAAATTCATCTCTTATTTCATAATATACCTGATAACCTTCCTCTTGCATTCTTCCCCATTGTTCACGATAATAATCTGCCAAATCAATAGGGTCATTCTTGATGACATCCCATAATTTTATTAAAGGTTCACAAATATCTGAGCATATAGCGTTACTAGGATTCAAAGCATACATGATAGAACCGCCCCCTAAAAAGGGCTCAAAATATTTATTATGCTTTGGAATTTTATTAACAATTTCAGAAGCTTGACTCCGTTTACTTCCACTCCATTTAATAACTGGTTTAATATTCATCTTCTTCTACCTCAACAATTAATTCATTTGGATCAATTTCAAGAAACTCTGCTAATCTAACAAATGTAGTCTGCAACGGTGTATTTCCATTGAGAAATTCGTATATTTTTGGTTTTGAAACCCCTGAGAGTCTTGAAAGTTCATTTATTGTTTTTATATTTTTATCAATCATTGTTTTCCGAATCTTTTTCTCATCAGCTATATACTTTTTCATTATTCTTCACCTTTGTTAATACTATCAAATAAATTCATTTGATTATTTAATATAGCATGCTCCAATCTTTTATGTGCAATATCTACATACTGAGGATCAACTTCATACCCTACATAGCTTCGACCCAGTTCCTTAGCTGCTAAACATTCACTCCCAGCCCCCGAAAAAGGTGTTAACATTATATCTCCTTCTCTTGATGAAAGTTGAATCATTCTTTTGAGAACCCTTAGGGGCTTTTGGGTAGGATGCTTCCCATATTCTAATTCGCGTTTCTCTTTGTTATTGGATATATCCCATACAGTTCTCATTTGTTTCCCAGGCTGCTTTAAAGAATCGTAATCAAAATTACCATTTTTAGAATATTCATAGTCAAAGTAATACTCACGCTTTTTACCGCCTTTATTACACCATAATATGGTTTCGTGGCTGGCAGTTAATCGCCTACCAGCTAAATTGGGAAAGGCATTACGCTTGTACCAGATTATTTCGTTAATAATTTCTACATTAAGAAGTTGACAAACTACATTAATAATTCCAATGTTGTGATATGTACCAAAAATCCACATAGATCCAGTTGGTTTTAGAATTCTTTGCGCTTCAGTTAGCCAGGTAATTGTAAAAGAAAAGTACTCTGATAAAGACATATTGTCCCAACTTTCCATAACCTTGTTCCAATTACCACCCATACCTTCAAGTTTTACACTATTATCCCATTTCCACTCACCACCTTTTGATAAATTATAAGGCGGATCTGCTATAATCAAATCAACAGTATTATCTTCAAGAGATTTCATTCCTTCTACACAATCCTGGTTGATAATAATATTTAACTCCATACATTTTACCTCCATTTAATCTTGTTGTAAGTATATCAGTCCTCTATGTGAATGTCAATATATATTTTCTTTTTGTTAATATATATTGACATTGTCTACAAAATAGGCCTTTTCATACCCTTACTTAATAATTATATATTTACAACCCTATGATGTAATGTAAGCAGCTGTCAACTCAAGCCTATTTTTACAGTAATCTTGTCAACTCGCCACCTTTTTGACAGTAATTTCGTCAACTCGGTAGCCAAAAAGTAATAATGTCCACACAACCTTGTGTTTTTATGGTTTTGGATAAGTTCTTACAATAAAAATATCCGTGACCTAGAACTCTACGTGAATTGAGTTCAAAATCACGGAAATCCCTTTATATCAAGCCTTTTATTATCATTACTTCTCAACCCTTGACATCAATACTACCGTCTCAACGTGCCTTGAGGTGACAATAAAGATGCCGCTTGAACCTAGTGGGGCCTTG
>CAZTML010000148.1:0-4673 GCA_964614935.1 uncultured Clostridia bacterium
TTAAATCAATCGTATAGAGAAAAGAATTAATAGTTGTAGAAGATAATATTAAATTGAAATGAATAAAATCTTCAAAAAGTAGATATGTCTTGAGGCTTTTGTTGATTACAATTTTAATAAATTATAAGATATTAAAAGCAAGTGAAGGTAATTAAAATCTCATTAAGACAAAAAGTAGTGTTATTTTGAGAACCGCAGGATTCCACCAAGGGGATAATATCAACCTATGACATCATTATTGACCTCTCAAGGCATTGTGAAGTGATTTGTAGGCTTGAAAAGCATTAAAAGCTAGTAATATCAATAGTTTAAGCCGTTGAGTGTGTAGATGACATTCGATGGTTTTCTGTATGTGGGAATATATCCATAGAAAACATGAAAACCGTAGCTTGCTGAAATTGATTGTATTTTAGAAAATATAAGTTTCTATGATATAACCTATATGGTAAAATGATTATAACTAATAAATTATGAAGACTAAAGCCAACAAGGGACGGAGTTAGAGGTGCAAAAAAGAGATTTTATTTTGCGGGGTGTAGGCTTGATCCTAAGATCTAGGCAGGGAAAATACTTTTTAATAGAAGGTCCAGCAAGCTATTACTTATTAAATATTTGGATAAGGATTCAAAACAAACTTAAGAGTTAATAAATATTAAGGTATGAGGGAAAAATGGAAAGGAATGAACTATACTTGGATAATAAAACATTAAATCAGCTTATTGATAAATATGATAAGAAACAACTGATAGATCTAGTAGGTTATATTGTAAACAGAAGTAAAACAGGGCAACAAGCACTTTTAGATTATTGTCAAAAGAATTCTACACCTGATAATCATATATTGATTGTTGAAGAGCAGATTCGCCAGCATTGGAATAAAGCTGCTTCTATTATTCAAGAATTTGATATGTATGGTGGAGGAAGTAGAAGTGATGAAGATGATGCTTACTATGAGCTTGAAATAGTTGGAGAGCTTCTTGAAAATAATGTAGCCTCTTGGAAAATAAGGAGATCAGTATTAGATGAGATGCTTGAATTTGTAGCATCAGATAATAGTGGATTTACAGATTATCTTGTAGATATTGCAGTAATATTATGTACCACCAAAGAAGAAAATATGTATCTAGCAGAGTATTTAGAAAGATACGGAAGTTCCTATTATAAAAAGATGGCAGCAAGGATATTTTTAAGCAACGGAGAGGATGAAAAGTTTCTTGAAAGTAAGAAAGCTAATTTGAACTACGGATCAGATTATTTAGAGCTTGCTCAATACTATGAAAGACATGGGGATAAAGAGCAGGCAGTGAAAATTGTACAGGCGGGTTTGGAAAAAGCGAATGGAAGATTAGATGAAATTTACGCATATTTGTTTCAATATTATAGAAAGAATAATGATGGGTTATCTTTGGAAAAGCTTTATGATGGTGCTGAAAAACGTAAATGGAATCAGGATAAGATAACAGAATTAATGCACGGGTACTATAAAGAGCAAAATAATTATGAAAAACAGAAAGAGACTCTATTATCCCTTTTAAAATGTGTGAGTGAAAGCAAGTTGATTGAATTATACCAAGACTGTAAAAAAGAACTTACAGAAGAGGATTTTTCTAGTAATGAAATAGATATATTAAAAATAATAAAAAAGAGAAATTTGACTACATATTTTGATATTATTTTAGATAAAGGTGAGAGTAGGGAAGTTTTAAAATATGTTTTGCAACATCAGCAGTATGGGGGTTGGGGGATTGATAGTGGTCATTATTTTAGTAAAAGATTAGTAAAGGAGTACCCCGGTGAGATAGTAGAAATGTATTGGAAAGAAATCATGTTTTATGTGAGTCTTGGTAAAGAAAAAAATTACTACAAAGCAGTTAGTATATTGAAGGAAGTACGTGAGATCATGAAAAACAATAAATGGACAGATGAGTGGGATAATCGATATCGCATTTTCTTAGAAGAGAATCGAAGAAAGAAATTATTAATGAAACAATTGGAAAAGTTTTAAAAAATAAATTATTAATCGCTTAAAGAAAGATTTGGAGGAAAGATATATTATTTTTGTTAAAAGGGCTACATTATGCTCTCGTGTGTAGAAAATCTGGATATAGGGCGTGAAAGCGTAAGAAGGGGTGGTAATAGAAGGGATTCTATGAACTTATAATTTAACCTACCCTCAGGTCTACCCGTGGCGACTCGTTATCAAATTGCTTGTGCTATAACAAACATTACTTAACTCTCCAAATTCTAAAAGATAGCTTGATACCAGATATTTACGACATCATTATTGTCCCCACATATTGGATGGGTTTCTAAATAATAGGATTATAGGGGTGTGACTTAATAAGTCACCAAGGACGAATATGTGACAAATCAGTTTTCTAAAAGGAGATAGAGGTTATGATAAAAGAACTAAATAAAAATTATTTTAATAAACATCCGTTAAAAGAGCTTTCAGCGGCTAGATTTGAGTATAGTATTTATACTATGGATGGAATAGAGGAACTGGTCAATAATGCATTGAAGGATATACTAAAGCCTAATTCGGAGGACTTGAAAGATGCTGCTGCTATTGACTCAGCAGTTAAGCCTGAAGAATTGCTAAAGTATATGAGAAAAGGAATTTCAGGGCTCAACAGGCAAAGACTTCGTGATAAGATTTTAGAATATGAAGCAGAGATGAAACCGTTGATTCAAGGACGAGCAATTACAAACTTACAAGATATATATATTGAAAATACTCTTTATTTTTTTCTTCATTGTCAAGAAAATTGTTGTGATTGGATTATTCAACAATATAACCATATGCGTAGTGAATATTTAAAATCAATGCTGTGTTTAGTTTTAGGGTTTCGTGGAGATGTCTCAATAATTCCTTTTTTGATGAAAGAAGTTCAACGTTTTGAACAACATTATCCTGATAAAAACTATGAGCAAGGACCTCTTCTTGCATTATATGAATTGAAAGAAAGATTTAGTTAATTCATAATTAATTAGATTGATGTCTTTTTAAAAGTCCGTTAGAGTAAAGGTAATAAATTATTTAAGTACAGTAATTGTATATTTCATATTCAAAAAATAAATGGAGAAGACATGTGATGAAGAAAAAGATAAAATCAAATATTTCAAGACACAAAAGGATGAAAAGAGAGGGAAGACTTAAAGCTTTTAAGTATTGGATTCCTAAGTATGAAGGAGAGAATATAATCAAAGGTTATAGTAACGACTTTGGAGTTAACAAATTATGCGCCATTAAAGAATTAGAAATGCTTGGGTACAACTTTAAACTAGAATATATAATGCAAGTAAAAGAAAGTTTGAAAGCACATGAAAAATTAAAACAAGAATATAAACTAGGCAAAAAACAATCAGAGAATGTAAATGATTATATATATTCTGATGAAACATTTTATTTTATTGCTGGATATACTTCTGGAGGAGCACCATATGGTGTGACATGGGAAGAAGTTGTCAAGGATGGACTAAATAAAGGGGCCAAATTGATTAATGATAAAGCTATTGAATGTGACTTAATAGAGGAAAATAAATTGATTGATTATTATGATATAGAAGAAATACCGTTTTAAATTTAAATTAGAGGAAACCTTTAATTACAAGAGGATTATTTTAAATTTAATGTATGCAACATATCAAACAAGTAAGGATAAAGAAAGAACTGAAAGGTTATATAGTTACCTTAGCTGGGATAAATGTAAGGATATTAAAATAGAAGAAATATTTAGTATAGGGCCAGAAGAACTTAAAAACATAAATTTCTTCATGAGAGAATGGATTTCATTTCTCGGAGATACAGATGGGGATAGAGCTGGAGAGTTAATATTAGAAGCATGTATATAAAGAATCATTCTAGGAAAAGAACATTTAAGGCAGAAATTGAATTATTAAATGAGTAATATAAAGAGAAAAATATAATACTTAGGTGATAGCTATGGATTTGAAATATAATGAACTATATGAAAAATACAGAATCCTAGAGGAAGAGAATAAGCAATTAAAGGATGAAATTATTTTACTTAAAAAAGCACTGACTAAGGAAGAAGCAGAAGGCTATAATCCGGTGGATTATACTATAATTAAATACTCTAACATTGGTCAAAATAAGAACATAGTTACAATGAATAGTACTAGTAAAGAAAAGGTTCAATTATTTATGTCATTATTCAAAGGTAGACCTGATGTTTGTGCCAAAAGGTGGAAAAATAAGCCTGGTTATTCACCATACTGTTTCAATGATTTTAAACCAGGAATATGTCATAAACCTAAGATAAAATGTACTGAATGTAAATATAGTGATTTTGCTATTCTAGATGAGGAAAGAATTGAAAACCATTTATTAGGCAAATATGTATTAGGGCTGTATCCTATGACATCGGATGATACCTGCTTTCTTCTTGTAATGGATTTTGATGAATCCACATGGAAAAAAGATATAAAGACAGTAATTGAGATTTGTGATGAAAATAATATACCAGTATACACTGAACGTTCTCGATCTGGTAATGGATGCCATTTATGGTTTTTCTTTAAGGAGGAGATTAAAGCGTCAGTGGCAAGAAAATTTGGAACTATGATACTGAATCTTGCTATGGAAGAATGTGGGGATATTAAATTTAATTCCTATGATCGGTTATTTCCTAGTCAGGACTTTCTACAAA
>CAZTML010000149.1:0-4651 GCA_964614935.1 uncultured Clostridia bacterium
CATGGGCCGTTGTACCTGAACCTGCAAAGGAATCTAGTACTATTGAGTTTTTATCTGTTGCTATCTGTAGTATCCGCTCAATTAGTCTCGGAGGTTTTGGTGTATCAAAGGGAAATGCAGAGTCTGAAAACACCTTTTTTAATTCTTGGCGGGCTTCTTGATTATCTCCAACATCTGTTCTAAGCCACAACGTAACGGGTACTTGTCCATCTTGGACCTCACTTAAAAACCTTTTAATTGATGGAACGTTATTGCCATTCACACCAAACCAAATTCTATTATCTTCTACTAACTTTTGAAAGTTATCTTTTGAAGTACGCCAACACCTACCTTGTGGTGGATTTACTATCCTGCCACCTGGTGTTTCAATAGGATAATCATAATCTGGCGAGTACGTTTTTACCGATAAATCACTTGATTTCCATGGACCTCTTGAGTCATTATCCATATTCTTATATCGATTATTCTGTTCATCACTTCTTGGCAATAAATTTCTATCCCAATTCATTTTGTTTTTAGCATATACAATTATAAAATCATGCATGTCTGAAAAATATTTTGCATCATTTTGGGGGCTATATTTTTTTTGCCAAATAACATTATTAATAAAATTGTTGTATCCAAATATCTCATCGCAAATTAATCTTAAAAGAGCCTGCTCATTGTCATCAATACTAATAAAAACAGCTCCATCATCAGCAAGAAGTCTTTGTAATAGCTTCAAGCGGGGATACATCATACACAGCCATTTATCATGCCTAGATAGATCTTCACCCTCTTTCCCCACTACTTCACCAAGCCACTTCTTCATCTTTGGGTCATTTACATTGTCATTGTATACCCATTTTTCGTTACCTGTATTATATGGTGGATCTATGTAAATACATTTTATTTTTCCTTCATATTGTGGCAAGAGTGCCTTTAATGCCTCCAAATTATCTCCACGAATAATTTTGTTTTCACCCTCATTATCTCCATCATGCTGTCCTTTTTCATCATAGCTATATTTATGATCTAGAACTCTATATGGTACATCTAGGTGATGGTTGATTACCTTTTCTTTTCCTATCCAATTTAAAGTTGGCATTAGTTGTCCTCCATTATATTACAATTTCATTTGGCCGTACTGCAGTATTACCTTTTTGTTCAGTAGCTATTTCATTTGCTGTTTTATTTCTACTCCTTTTTATAAACATCTCTTGTTGCAACATTAATTTTTCTTGCAAGAAATTATAATTGATCTCCTGTTCAGTAAAAATTTCGCTCCATGTTTTTACATAAATCTTTTTTCTATTAACATTATAAGCTAAAGATCTCTCTCCATGTGATTTGGCATTTTCAATTTCCCCTCTGATCTCACTGTTAAACTTATTTCCTATAAGATAGAATATCCATTCAATATTGTCTCCTTTAAATCTATCTTCTTTATCAATAACATTAAAATAATCTTTGACTTGTTGTAGCTGCTTTGAACCTAATGTTATAGTAGGATGCTTTAGCTCCACGATAATTGATTTCTTTATTTCTCCATCCAACTTTCTTTGTACAGCAAAAACATCCATTTCTTTTTGCTTGTTTTTGTCATCAATTTTTATGCTACCTTTGGAATGTTTTTCTCCCCTTAGCAGATATATAAATCTTCTTAGAGCTTCCTCAAAATCGGGTTCTTCCGCAGTAACGAGATGATATTCCTCGCCAAAAATCCAATAGTGTTGCTCAATGAGTTTCTGTAAATGATCACGTTCATTTGCCTTTAAGTCTTTATTTAAAACTAATTGTTTGAGGTCAGCTATGGCTTGTAGTCTGTCCTTTATAAGCGTAATTGCCTTGGTTATATGGGACATTTTAGTATACTCCAGAAGGTTAGCTAACTCATCACGTTCTTGTACTTGCATATCTAAAACACCTTCAATAATTTTATAAAGGCTATCAATTTCTCCTGATTGGAGGGACATATCAAATAATCTTACCAATGTCTTCTGTTGTGGAATATTTAAGCCTGTAAAAATTTTGGGCTGTGCTGAATATATTGTTTCTATCATCTTATCAAGGCTTTCTTCCCTGAATTTATCCATTGCATTTTTATTATCTAGCTTTGGATAAGCTCCATTCTTTTTTAAACCAGATATATATGTTTTCGTATATTCTTTTATATATGGATTTCTCATATTTTTTAAATGTGAGTCGATTTTTCTTATAACAAACTTATATTCATCGGAATCCTTACCATTTATAAAGGATATTTGGTCATCCTCATCTTCAAACCTAAAATCATCAAATATTTTAGATTTAATATAAACACTATGAAAGAACTTATCCCCTTTATTATTTAAAGTTGTATTTTCCTTAAACTGCTCTATGTTTTTTGAATTAATATAATAATACTTCGAATATTCCTCATGTAATTTTTTATTCCAAATACAAAAAGTAACATCAAAATTGGATTGTGTTTCTTCAAAGCAGTATGTTTTCTCCTGCTTGTTTTCAAGAATCGAAGAATAATTTATTGCCGTACCATCTAAAATTAATTGATAGTTATTTTCACTATTTAACTCTAAATACCATGCAAATTCTAACATCATATACTCATTATATTCATTAAGATCAAACTTTTGATCTTGAAAATTCATAAACTCTACAGTTGTTCCTACTGTTTCTGTTGTTACTTCTGGTTCCGTATCAATATATTCATCCAAATTTGAAGCATCCATTATAATCTTATATTTATAATTTACTCCATCATCTTCATAAATAGTAGTCCATTCTGCCCTACTTGCGAATGTAAAAAATGTGAAACGACCAATACCATTTTCTCCACGAATATGAGAACTGTTTTTATTAGCTCTTTTTTTAACAGTTTTATTAGACTCAAATATGTTTTTAAATTTATATTGTAGTTTTTTACTATTAATACCATATCCATTATCTTTTACTATCAATCCACTAATGCCATTAAATTGATTTTTTATAAGATCCACTTTAATAGTAGTAGCATTCGCATCAAAACCGTTCCAAATGTATTGTGATATTGCACTAAATGTGTTGAACTTTTTTAGTGCTCTCTTTATACCAGTTGTTTCAACTTCTATTTTATTAACAGCCATATATTCACCCCTGACTTCCATTTTTCCAAAGCAAGTTATACACCTTTATTTGCTCTCCTGCCATCAATAGGTCTCTTAGCTTCTTTTGGTATCGCCCATACTTTTCCAAACTTTATTACGCCTTCAATGCGATTTGTCTCGCAAAAAGTCTGAACTCTTCGCAAAGATATTCCCCATTCCTTAGCTTTGTCTTTCGCTGTAACATAATCCATAAGCAATCCCTTTCTTCTCTATAGATAATCTTATTTCTATATTACATCATTTTAACGAATAATACAATGTAGATTTGATAACGAGTTATTACGCAAACAACCTATATTTATGTAATATTGAAAATAGCTTTTTTATCAATCCTCAATTAATCTTGCTACCGCCTTATTGCACTTTTTACATTTTCCTTTAAGTAAAATTCCTGTCTTATCATCATGCATAGAATAATCAACAATAGTAGTTGTCCCACATGTAGAACAGAAAATATTCTCTAATAGTTTCTCCTGTATATGTTTAGGAATTTTGCTCCATTTTTGACATGCCTTAATATCTATAATCACCTGACCTACCTCCTGTATAGTTATAATCTCAATTTATATCCTCACCTATATAAGCCTTCATAGTTTTCATAAACTTACTCCAATAAGGCGGATATTCATTGCTTCCGTATTTCTTTATCTTATCACCCTTAGGAAATCTAATTACAATTTCCCATTGTGTACCATCACAAATCTCCCTATGAATATATTCATCTTTCCAATTACCTATCTCCAAGGCATTTAATTCTTTTATAAATTTAAGCCATTGTTCCGATGTTAATGGTATTTCTTTAATCAGAATATCTGGTTGAAAGTTTATTTCACTTTGGGGATGCTTTAAATCAACATACATACCACTAGGTGTTTTTGCATATCTTATAAGTTTATTTTTTCGTTTACAATTAATATAAATAAAATGAGATGTCCCAAAGTATCCTCCAACAGAGAATTCAAAAGATGTCATTCCAAGTAAATAAAATATATCCTTATTGCCAAAATTTTGGCCACAAGATTTACAGTGCTTGGTTGGACTAATATCCGAAAAACAGCACCCACCTAATATAAACTCTCCTCGTTCTGATGCTAAATAAGCTTCATAGGTTGGCTCACCATACAAGATTTTTATTGTATCTTTCAACCCACAAGCTGGGCATTTATATCCTGACATTATCCTCACCTCTTTTGATTTATATAAGTGTTTAAATCTTTATTAATATCATTATATGAGATAATTGTGTATACCATTTCATCTTGATTTGTATAGTAACAGGCTGAAAGTTCCGTTAATCTTCCTTGTACTAATCTTTCTTGTTTCTTATTTTGAATCCATGATATTTCTTTTATATCAAATTCTCCTTCATGGATAAATCCTAAATAAAACTGACATCCTTCAAGTTCTTTATCTTTTATGTATTCTACCATCTTTTTAACATCAGAAACAAAAGGATCTATTGGTACTTGTGCTCCTTTATACTTTAGCTCTATCATAGCATATATCTTCTCAATATTATCTTTAAT